>NZ_CP007481.1:600000-884232 GCF_000632985.1 Neorickettsia helminthoeca str. Oregon
CAAACACTCTCTACACGATATCCGATATAACTCCCACAGTGATGACAAACTATTGCCGTTCTTGCAGAAGTATGGGTTCAGGAATCTTATTCCGAAGCTCATAAAAAGCGTGCCAGAGAAAAAAATACACGTCGGAAGTCATGCTCACATACTAGACAGATTCATTACAAGTGTCCTATACGAAGGAAAAATGACCATCTATCAGGATGGTGAATATATTATCTTCAGTACACAAGAAGCCCAGTTCACTACAAAGGAATGTCCTGATAGCATAACAACTCTACTGGAAGATCTATCAATAAAAAAAATCTTTCATAGCGGTAACCTAGCACTTCCACACCCGTCTAATGAGTCATTCGAAGATCTGAAAATCATGGCATACACTCTGAACACTCTAAATACTAGCCTAGAACATCTCTTTTCAGAGCACCTGAAAGAAACCTCGCCGGAAACATTTCCTTTGAAGATGGAAAGACTATATCTGGAGCTGGTCAAAAAAATGATCAGGGAAAAGGTGTGCACACTATATTATAAAGTCGATAAACCACTGATCAATATTGTAAAAAAAATCGAAAATAATGGTGTACTTTTAGACATAGAGTACCTCAATAATCTTTCAGAGGAGATCTCGACTGAACTGCAGAGAATAGAAAAAAATATCTTCGATATTGTTGGTGAGAGGTTCAGTTTGGCATCGCCAAAACAGCTGAGTGAAATCCTATTCGAAAAAATGAAGATACCAGTCCAAAAAAAACTGAAAACAGGATTGGCAAGTACTGATGGAGAAGTATTAGAAAGTCTAAGTATACAAGGCTATAGAATTGCAGATGAATTGCTCAAATGGAGACATAATATCAAACTGAAAAGTGCCTATATCGATCCCCTAATCAACAGAATAGAATCCGGAGAGCATAGGGCAAATAGAATCTCTACAACATACTCGACAACACTCACGTTGACAGGTAGACTAAGCTCATCAAATCCAAATTTACAGAACATCCCACGCGACGAGAATATACGTAGGATTTTCATTACAAGGAAGGATCATACTTTCATATGCGCGGACTACTCACAAATTGAACTAAGGATCCTAGCACATATAGCGAATGTCACAAAACTGAAAGCCGCTCTGATGAGTGGAACTGACCTTCATACACTCACGGCGAGACAGATTTTTAAGACAGATAACATCACACCGGAATTGAGAAACAGAGCCAAAGCGGTAAACTTCGGGATAGTATATGGAATAACAAACTTTGGTCTTGCAAAGCAACTTTCCATATCAAAAGAGGAGGCCACCTTGTACATAGCACAATATTTCGAGGAGTACCCTGAAATCAAGGAATACATGCGTGCGACAAAAGAAACAGCCAGGATAAACGGTTACGTCAAAACACTGATGAACAGAAAATGTCCCATCCGAAATATAAATAGTACCAACTACGCACTCAAAAGCATCGCTGAAAGATCTGCGATAAATGCTCCAATACAAGGGACAGCTGCAGATATCATACGAAAAGCAATGATCGCAATAGCTGAAGAATCAGAGTTACTTGAATGCATGGTGATGCAAGTACACGACGAGCTTATTTTTGAAGTGGAAAAAAATATGCTTCACAAATTTGCCTTGAACATAAAGACAAGGATGGAAGAATCCCCACAGATCTCGATGCACGTAGACCTAAAGTGTGGGACAAGCTTGGGTAAACTCGAAAGCCTACAGCTATAGCTCAGAAGCAATATCTGAGACCATCACAGGAGCCAAGTTCGAGCGAGGACCCCCGAGTCGACGATCCTCTCGAACCGAGCCAAAGGCCACGTAGACAAATTAAATCACGGTACTCAGCCAGTAGAGGATAGTGAAAAGAAACAACCACACTACATCTACGAAATGCCAGTACCATGTAGCGAACTCAAGACCTAGATGATTCTCAGGGGTAAACTGTCCGGCCTTAGCACGGAATAGACAAACCGCTATGAAAATCGTACCAATAATGACATGAAGTCCATGGAATCCAGTAGCTAGGTAGAAATTAGATGAATAAATAGCTTTATAACCTTCCTCACTCAATGAGAAAGTAGCATGATAATACTCGTATCCCTGTAAGCAAGTAAAGACTAACCCCAACAGCATAGTATATAGGAGACCTCTTACCACGCTTTTATTATCACTTTTTAGCACTGAATAGTGCGCCCAAGTCATAGTCGCACCTGAAAGCAGTAGAATCATTGTGTTCAAGAATGGGATGTTCCAGGGATTCAAAACTGTGATACCCTCACCCGGCCAAGTCAATCTGGTAGTAGGCCATGGGCCATCCATAACATACGCTGGATCGAGCCACGCCTTGAATAGAGACCAGAAAAACGCGAAGAAGAACATCACCTCAGAGAAGATCAATAGAATCATACCGATCCTGAGACCACGGCGCACAAGTGGATTATGTGCTTTATCGACTATCCCCTCGGAGACAACATCCCTCCACCAGCAGAACAAACAAAGCAACAAGAGAAAAAGAAAGGAAAAGAAAGAAAGTCCACTGTACGGAGAAGAACGCATCAAAAATGCAGCGGACGTAACTACACCACACGAAGCCGCAGAAGTGAAAATAGGCCAGGGACTAGGATCCAATATGTGGAAACTGGTTTTGCTCATACCAACTATACCTCACAATTCAAAAATCACACAGAAGCAATATCATCACCAAGCTCGACAGAGGCCTGCCCATGCTGCTCTTCACTAGCAAATTGATGCCTCAATTTATCAATAAAATATCCAGCACCAACAGGCAGCAACCTACCAGCTATTATATTCTCCTTTAGGCCTCTCAACCTGTCAACTTTACCTGCAACTGCAGCCTCAGTGAGAATCTTTGTCGTTTCCTGGAAAGAAGCGGCAGAGATGAATGATTCCGTTTGTAGACTTGCTCTGGTGATTCCGAGTAATACAGGGGTATACGAAGCGCATCTCAAGCCTTGCGTGGCTATTACTTCATTGATTTTTTCCACACGGGACTTTTCGACTTGCTCACCTACGAGGAGCGTAGTATCACCAGCATCGGTGATCTCCACCTTTTGGAGCATCTTTCTAATAATAACCTCTATGTGTTTGTTATTTATCTTCACGCCTTGCAGTCTATAGACCCTCTGTATTTCGGTGATCATGTATTCAGCAAGTGCTTCTAGTCCTAACACCCTCAAGATTTCATGTAAATCCGGATCTCCATCCATCAGTGGCTCACCCTTTCTTATAAAATCGCCCTCACTGACAATAAGATGTCTTCCTTTCGGCACCAGATATTCATACACCCGCTGGCTGTCTTCGCGTGATCTAATAAGAACCTTTCTCTTGGATTTGTAGTAATCCTTTGCGAACTCGACATAACCATCGACCTCGCTAATGACCGCGTTGACCTTCCCTTTTCTAGCTTCGAACAGCTTAATTACCCTAGGAAGACCTCCTGTAATATCACGAGTCGTTGTTGACTCCTTGGTAATTTTCGCAATTATATCACCTGCTTCAACCATATCCTCGGGAGAGACATTGAGGATTGCCCCGAGTGGCAATAGATAGATCGCTTCCTTGGACTGTTGCCCAGTAGCTAGGCTACCATCGGCATTTAAGATCTCGACGCGTGGGCGCAGATTAGAAGCCGCTTCACCTTGCTTCCAGTCGACAACGGTCTTGTTTGAGATACCAGTATTCTCATCCTGAATCTCGTTGTAAGAGACACCTTCGATCATATCCGCATACGAAACCTTACCTGAGGCTTCTGAGATAATTGGGACGGTATATAAATCCCAATCTGCTAATTTTTTACCGATTGGTACCATATCCCCTTCTTTTACGTAGACTGTACCACCGTACTGGACTCTTCCTTGAAAGTGTTCTATTCCCAATGAGTCTACAAGCAACAACTCGAACGACCTGCTTAAAACGATATAATTTCCATCGCGATTTGTGATCAGGTTTGCGTTTACGAACTTGACCCTACCGCTGCAGAAAGCAACCATACTAGAACTCTCCACCCTACGGGTAGCGGCGCCACCGACGTGGAACGTTCTCATTGTGAGCTGTGTACCTGGTTCGCCAACAGACTGAGCTGCGATCACCCCCACTGCTTCCCCGAGTGAAACTAACTTCCTATTGGACAGATCAGCACCGTAACATTTCCTACATATACCGTATTTACTCTTACAAGTCAGCACGGAACGAATTCTCACAGAATCTATTCCAAGTGACTCTATCCTTTCTATAGATGCATCATCGAACATCTCTCCAGCCCGGACTATAGTTGAGCCATCGGATGGATCTACTATATCCCCGGCTGAAACTCTGCTAAATATGCTATCGCTGAGTGGCATGATAACGACACCACCTTCGATGCTAGCACGCACCATCAATCCGTCTGTGGCACCACAATCCTCCTCGACAATGATGGAATCCTGCGCAACGTCGACGAGTCGGCGAGTTAAGTATCCAGAGTTTGCAGTTTTCAATGCGGTATCAGCCAATCCTTTACGTGCACCATGCGTGGAGTTAAAATACTCCAGTACGCCCTGACCCTCTCTTAGATTCGATATGATTGGGTTCGGAATGATTTCACCGGAAGGCTTAGCCATCAAGCCTCTCATACCGGCCAGCTGCTTGATCTGGGCGGCTGAACCTCTTGCTCCAGACTGCGCCATCATAAAGATTGAATTCATTTCCGCGACATTTTCATACACCGAAATTCCTTCCATCATATCCTTCGCGACGATATCAGTACATTTCTGCCATGCATCCACCACTTTATTGTATTTTTCGTGTTTAGTTATAAGACCTTCTTGGTACTGAAATTCATAATCTTTCACTTCTTCGTTGGTCTTTCTAACGTGCTCAGCTTTAGTAGCTGGAACTACCATATCATCTTTACCGAATGAGATACCCGACAGAGTTGCATATCTGAAACCTAATTCCATTATTTTATCAGCGAACTCGACCGTCTTACCATGACCGCAAATCTTGTAGACCAGGTCAACTAGATTACTGATGTCACGAACAGTAAGCATCGTGTTAACACTATCGAATGGTACACCCTCAGGCAGTATTTTCAGTAGCTGCAATCTTCCAAAAGTGGTGGTATAGAGGCGCGATTCACCATTAAATTCGAGCTGACACCTAATTCTTGTATGTAGCGCGATCTTTTTATTAACGAACGCATGTTCAGCCTCCCATGGAGCGCAGAATACAGTTGGATGTACTTCTTGCGACTTTTCTTCCAGGCTCAGGTAGTACACGCCCAAAACGATATCCTTGGACGGCACGATAATCGGGCGCGAATTTGCAGGATTCAGGATATTATTCGTCGACATCACCAATAGACGTGCTTCAACCTGCGCCTCTATTGATAGTGGCACGTGAACTGACATCTGATCACCATCGAAATCAGCATTGAAAGCCGTGCAGACTAGTGGATGCAACTGAATTGCCTTTCCTTCTATCAGAACCGGCTCAAACGCTTGGACACTTAATCGGTGCAGAGTAGGTGCTCTGTTCAGGAACACAGGATGCTGATGTATAACTTTAGCCAAGACATCCCAAACCTCAGGCTGTTCATTTTGGACCATTCTACGTGCGGTCTTTATTGTAGGAGCGATACCATAGAGCTCCAACTTTGAGTATATGAAAGGCTTAAAGAGCTCCAGTGCGATTTTCTTAGGCAAGCCGCACTGATGAAGTTCCAACGCCGGACCCACGACGATCACTGATCTTCCGGAATAATCGACACGCTTTCCGAGGAGGTTCTGCCTGAATCTCCCTTGTTTTCCCTTAAGCATATCGCTGATAGACTTGTAAGGACGCTTATTACTACCTTTGATTATTTTAGTACGTCGCCCATTATCGAAGAGTGCATCTACGGCCTCTTGTAGCATCCGTCTTTCATTATTGATTATAATACTCGGAGCTCTTAGATAGATTAAGCTTTTCAATCTATTGTTTCTATTGATGACCGACCTATAGAGTGCATTCAGATCGGAGGTTGCGAACCTACCACCATCCAGCATAACCAGAGGTCTGAGATCTGGCGGCATGACTGGGATCACATCTAATATCATATCCACGGGCCTGCTATCAGAACCGAGGAATTGTTCCACCAAGCGCAGAGTCTTTATGATTTTCTTCTTTTTCACCTCTGAGTTGGTACTTGCAGCTTGAGAGCGCAGTTTAACGGCCATCTCCTCCAAGTTCAGGGAGGCGAGCATGTGTTTTATAGCCTCGGCACCGATCATTGCAGTGAACGAACCTGCACCATATTCGCGGATTGCCTCAGAGTAGCTTTCGTCGGTGATTATATCATTCTTATTGAACGCTGTAACTCCAGGATCTATAACCACATAGGACTCGAAATATAATATCTTTTCTACGTTTTTGAGAGTCAAATCCAGCAGGGTACATATCTTTGACGGCAAAGATTTCAGGAACCAAATATGCGCAACCGGACTTGCCAATTCTATATGTCCCATCCGCTCGCGACGCACTCTAGAGGAGGTGACTTCTACGCCGCACCTCTCACAGACAACACCGCTGTACTTGATCTTCTTGTATTTACCGCACAAGCACTCATAACTTTTCGTTGGCCCGAAAATTTTCGCACAGAACAGACCATCCCTTTCTGGCTTGAAGGTTCTATAGTTAATGGTTTCGGGTTTAGTCACCTCACCATAGGATAAGGCTCGTATCTTATCTGCGCTAGCAAGAGAAATCTTAATGCTATCGAAGTCCACAGACCCATCAGCGCTGCGATGAAAACTACTGAAATTTTTCATAAAAACAAAAGAACTCTACTCCAGAAACCCAACTTCACTATTTTATTCTACATCAAGGAAAGAACGACCTTTTTTCTCCGAGAGGGAACAAAACTCCACATTCAGACATAAAGCTCTGAGTTCATTCATCATTACGTTAAATGACTCAGGAATGCCATAATAGAAATTATTATCACCCCTTACTATCGAGTCATAGACATTCACACGACCGACGACATCATCGGATTTGATAGTAAGCATTTCCTGCAGAGCAAAAGTCGCGCCGTAGGACTGGAGGGCCCAGCATTCCATTTCACCGAACCTCTGTCCCCCAAAGTGGGATTTACCACCGAGCGGCTGTTGCGTTATGAGGCTATAAGAACCGATAGAGCGGGCATGAATCTTATCATTTACTAGGTGATGGAGTTTCAGCATATACTTACATCCGACAGTCACTTTCCTATCGAACTGCTCCCCTGTTACGCCATCGTACAGCACTTCCTGACCTGAAGGATCCTTACCTGCCAAGATTAGGAGTCTCTCAATCTCGTCTGTCTTTGGGCCTTCGAAGACAGACGCCGCAACTGGGATACCCTTCCTCAAAGACTGAGAATAATGCAGTACTTCATCATCGCTCATACCCTTTAGTATAGCCATCATTTTCTTATCGTTCTTGTAGATTTCGAAAAGTAATGATTTCAATTCAGGAAAATTATTCTCATCGAGGAGTTTACTTACCTTCTTCCCAAGATTATAAACCGCCCAACCGAGATGGGTTTCCAATATTTGTCCGACGTTCATTCGCGAAGGAACACCAAGAGGGTTGAGGATGATATCTACTGGGGTTCCATCGGACAAGTAAGGCATATCTTCAGCTGGAACTATCCTTGAGATGACACCCTTGTTACCGTGTCTACCTGACATTTTATCCCCAGGCTGGAGGGTGTGTTTAACAGCGACGAACACCTTTACAACCGTCAGGACACCTTGTGCCAGATCGTCATCGCCACGAATCTTCTCAAAGTTTTCCTCGTAGACCTTATTTATTTCCGCAGAACGGTCCACGAATCTCTGTCTTAAAAGTTTTATTGAGGCGATACCCTCGACACTCAGCTTCCACCAATCCTCTCGATTTATCGACAAGAGTGCAGTTTCAGTGATGACATCGCCTTCAGATATGCCATTAAGGCTATTCAGTGCGACTTTACCCACCAGCATCTCCTTAAGAATCGAGTAGATGTAATTCGCAAGCACCGTAAGCTCATGATCACGCTTTGCCTTCTCGGAATCTACAGCCTGTTTTTCTATCAACAGCGCCCTACCGACCTTTTCTATACCCCTGCGCTGTAGGATTTTTACATCCACCACACAACCTGACACCCCTGGTGGCAGATACAAAGAGGAATCCTTCACATCGATTGCCTTTTCACCAAAAATGGCGCGAAGCAATTTTTCTTCAGGCGTTACAGGGGAGCTACTTTTAGGCGTCACCTTACCCACGAGTATATCTCCTGACTCGACACTTGCCCCTACACAAACTATACCGAATTCATCCAGGCTATGCAGGAACTCTTCAGCTACCCCAGGGATATCTCTAGTCAACTCCTCAGGACCGAGTCTTGTATCGCGAACAATACACTCAAATCCTTCCAAATGCACAGAGGTAAAGATATCATCCCTGGCAACGTTGCTGGAGATGACAATAGAGTCTTCGAAGTTGTAACCGCGCCAAGACATGAACGCTACTATCAAATTCCGGCCAAGAGCGAGCTCGCCTTGTTGTGTAGCGGGACCATCGGCAAGAATATCACCCGCTTTGACGCGCTGACCCTGGTATACAACACATCTCTGATGAATACATGTATTGTGATTTGACTTCCTGAATTTATGCAACATGTATGAATCGATCCAAAAATCCTCCTTAGATTCGGAAGCAACGACTATATTTTTTGCATCGATATACTCAACAACACCAGCACGTTTTGCCACTACTACAGCCCCGGAACCACGAGCAACATAGCTTTCCATACCAGTACCAACCAGAGGAGCTTCAGGCACCATAAGAGGCACAGCTTGTCTCTGCATATTGGAACCCATCAAAGCTCTATTTGCATCGTCATTTTCCAAGAACGGTATCAAAGAGGCGGCAACTGATACAATCTGTTTTGCCGAGACATCTGCGAACTGGACTTCATCCCGGGGAATAAAAACATTTTCATAATTTCTCCGACAGTAGACAAGATCGTCTAGTATATAGCCATCATCATCGACTCTGACACTGGCCTGACAAATATTTGCCTTGATCTCATCAATCGCGGATAGGTATGTCACTTCATCCGTGATCTTACCATTTCGAACATAGCGGTAAGGCGTCTCTATGAAGCCATACTTATTGATTTTTGCATATATAGCAAGACTATTTATCAGACCAATTGTAGCGCCTTCTGGTGTTTCAGTTGCACAGATCCTACCGTAGTGCGTAGTGTGTACGTCACGCACTTCGAATCCTGCTCTGCCTCTATTTAATCCACCGGGCCCTAATGCAGATATGCGTCGCTTATGTGTGATTTCGGATAAAGGATTTGTTTGATCCATGAACTGAGAAAGAGCTGAAGACATGAAAAATTCCCGTATCACAGCACCAAGAATTTTGGAATTTATCATATCACACGGCATTACTGTATCGAAATCAGCTGTAGCCATATTTTCGATAATGACCCTTACCATTCTCACCAGCCCTACCCTGAACTGGTTATCCATGAACTCACCGACAGATCTGACGCGTCTATTTCCCAGATGATCAATATCATCGACATCTCCAACATCTCTCTGCAAGTTCATTAACTCCTTGATGGTACAGAGGATGTCTTCTTTTGTGAGGACAGTTAAGTTTTCATCGTGATTCAGGTTGAATTTTGCATTTAATCTGACCCTACCGACGTTCAGAAGATCATATCTCTCAGGGAGGAAGAAGAGTGACTCAAAGAGCTTCTCCGCGGACTCGACCGAGGGAATCTCGCCTGGCCGTACGACTCTATATATGGATAGCATCGCTTCCTCGTACGAGCAATCATATTGGAGAACTGCATTGAACATGTAATTCCCTTTGAGATCCACTAATTTGAGCAAGTCGACGTCCAAGAATTCCGTTTTCGCGATATGTTCTTTTGTCAACTTTGTTCCATGCGGAAGAAGGAATTCCCCCTTAGTGGAGAGCAGATCGTCAGCAAGGTACATATCCTTCATGACCTCGACGTCCATGAAGTAGTGACGAAGACCCTTTGCATACAAGCTTTTAGCAAGAGCTATAGAGACTCTACTACCCTTCTTCAGAACCACTTCACCGGTGTCAGTGTTGATGAGGTCGTATTGCAGTCTCACGCCCTTGAATTTCTCAGGAACGAAAAGACTCACCCACTTACCATCCTGGGTGCGACGACATTCGGTGATTTCGCAAAAACAGGAAAAGATCTCCTTATTTGACAATCCCAAGGCTCTCAAAAGAAAAGTGACAGGAAGTTTTCTTTTTTTGTCTATACGAAAGTACAGAATATCTTTAGCATCGAATTCGAAATCCAGCCACGATCCTCTATAAGGTATAATACGAGCTATGTAATTAAGTTTTCCCGAAATGGACTTCGCTTTGTCGTTATCGAAAAATACCCCTGGAGCTCGATGCATCTGTGACACAACAACGCGCTCGACACCATTTATCACAAACGTACCATTCTTGGACATAATGGGTATATCACCCATATATATTTCCTGTTCTCTTATATCTTTTATCGAAGGGCTACTCGGATTCTGCTCAGACTTAGCTGATTTCTCAGATGAAACAACAGATTCATCTGCAAAAACGACCAATCTAAGTACTGCTCTGAGCGGTGCTGCGTAGGTGATACCCCTCTCTATACAGCCATATTCATCATGCTTTGGCTCACCTACTCTGCAGCTAACAAACTCCAGCGAAGCCCTTCCGTACCCATCGCTTATAGGAAAAACAGAAGCAAAAATATCCTGTATCGAAGAAATGGAACCTCCGCCTCCTATAAATGAAAAATACGAATCCTTTTGAACTTTTACCAGATCAGGAAAGTCAAAGAGCAACTCATCAAAATACAACCTGCGAAATCCAGACATAGCAGAAAGAGAAGAAGGAAGATAAAATTCAGTCAGGGATTCTACTCTCCTTTCAGTTCGGATTCACATTCAGCATCCTTTAGGACTTTTGCATAGGCATCAGCCTTTTCCTTGGTCAGCCCCGATAGGACATCCACAGGGACCGCATCAACCTTATCTTTAAGTTCTTTCAAGCCCATATCTTGACCCAATTCCTGTTTAAAGATAGTCTTCAATGCTTTGATAGCATTAGTTTTTTTATCGCCATAGCCCTTCAGGATGAGCGTGAATTTAGAAGCTTCACTTTTCTTTTCGGTGACTTCTGCAGCTACTGGAGCTGCTGATGCAGCAGGCGCGAAAGACACATCTGGCAAATTCAACACTTTTTTCAATTCAGCAGCCAGCTCAGCCGCTTCAACTAGATTCAAAGACAAAATCTTCTGCGCTATTTCAGAACACTCAACTTTAGACACAAAAACCTCCAAAATAAAATAGGTAAGGACAGACCCTCAATCAGCAGTACTAACAGTACCACCTTTTACGTAAGAATCAAAATATCTGACGAGCAGATTAGCCGGCCCATTTAGAGCATCCACCAATGCGGCCGGGACGGAATTTATAGCATTGACGAGAGCTGCATAGATACAACTCTCATCTGGCAGCGCTGAAAAATCCTTCATCAGTGGAAGAGTGAACGAGGTAGTATCATATTTCCCACCGAGAACAGCAAATCTTTCCTGACCGTAGTCCGTGGAGAACTTGAATACACACCTTAAGAATTCGGGGACATTCTGGTTACAATGAGCAAAGGCTACGCTTCCAGCAAGATACTCGGATAGGAAGGACACGCCAGAATTAGAGATAGCAATTCTTGCAAGAGAATTCTTCACGACATTTATGTTTCCCCCGAGATCCCACAACTTTTCCCGGAAAGAAAATATTTCGTGACAGGCGAGGGAAGACACCTTAATAACTATCACAACTCGCTGCTGAAGAATCGATTCAAGCTTTCCGAGAAGATTAGATTTCCTTTCATTCATAACAACACTACTACAACGCGCTAAAATCTATGAAGTATCCGCTCCCCATGGTGCTGCTGAGACTGATACTATTTATATAATTTGACAGACTCACACTCTTCGGCTTGATCGAGAAGACAGATTCACAAAAAACCTGAAAGTTATCACGCAACTTATCAAAGCCCATGCTTAACTTACCAACTTTACAGTGGAGAACCCCCGCCTTATTACTTTTAAAAATCGATTTACCCGAAAGAAGCGAAGAGACAGCATCAACCACGCTGTCTGTGACGAGACCATATTTACTATCAGGCATTAGACCCCTTGGACCTAGAATACGCGCCACTCTACTAAGTTTAGGCATCATAGCGGGAGTAGATACGGAATACTTATGCCCCCTCACTAATGATTTCTTTGACTTTATCGACTCCATTAACTCCTCTCCCCCGCAAGAAACCTTATCACCGAAACTATGCAGGGCAGCAGTATCACCTGAAAAAACCAGAATGCGCCCAAAATCAAAAGAGTGATTGAACACGCAACTTCCCTTGACTGAATCAGTTGAAACAAAATGAACTGCGACATCAAGGGCCTCATCAAATTTATGCTCTTTCTGCATTATTTCTTTGAGAGCTACATCAATACTGAGAACTTCCTTCATTTCAAATCTCCTGATATCTTTATACCCATGGATGACACCTTACCTACAACGGTACGCATTGCGGCATTAAAGTCCCTAGTATTCATGGAAGACATTAACTCCTGCGCCATTTCGGAAATCTTCTCCCGATCGATGTAAGCAAGTATATCCTTACCAGGAGCTGAAGAACCCTTCTCAAACTGCAAGAAAGATTTAACAACATCCGTGGAACTTCTTCCTTTTACTTGAACGTCAAAGGTCTTATCATGATACAACAGAACCCTCACTCTAACATTACCACTTCCATAAGACCCTGTTAGCTCATTACAAGCTTGACAAAACTTCATCAGATTAATCCCCTTTGGCCCAAGAGACGACGCTATAGCCGGGGTAGGTGAAGCCTTCCCTGCAGGAACCCGCAACTTCAACCGAGCAACAACTTTCTTCATATAACAACACAAAACAACACAAAATCCTACGCTAATCAACCAATTTGAGCTGATCTAAACTAAAGGAAACCACTACATCCTGCCCACAAAAAACTATTCTCACTTTCGCCTTGGAATGTTTTTCATCGATTTCATCGACCTCACCTACACAAGACTCGAAATACTCACATAAGATTGCGACTCGAGATCCGACGACAATCTTGTCTCCCTCAGAAACGAACTCGGCAGAAGTCATAAACTCGCGCATTTCATCGATATCGTGATCGGTCAAGAATTTTGGAGAACCAGCCTGGTTAAGAAACTTACATGGAATGCCGTACAAACCACGCATAGTAGAGACTTCGTTGAGGAAAGTCGAACCTGGTGCAACCTTTACGAATACATATCCCGGGAGGAATCTTTTAGAAGAGGGGGTATCAAGCTTAGCTAAGGCAGGAGAGAACACATCGACCACCACACCTGCACATCGACTCCTGATTAAATCGCATACCTTGGACTCAGTACCAGATCTAACCTGCAGAACACACCAGCCACCATTAGAATCCATACAAATCCACAAAATCTAGTAAAAAAACTGAACCACCGAGAAAGCGATATAATCGACGAGTGCAAAAAGCAGAGCAAAAACGGATGTAAGCACCACGACGAAAGCAGAAAAAGAGAATACCTCCTTTCTGGACGACCAAGCCACACATCGAAACTCAGCCAAAACACTACGAAAGAAATTCATCCAAAACATACTAAAAAAACAGGAGCGATAGGACTCGAACCTACAACCGTCGGTTTTGGAGACCGAAACTCTACCAATTGAGCTACGCTCCTAAAATTTAGCTCTTACCTATTACGTTACTTTATTAAACCTAAATAGCTTTGATATTTCCTCATCAGTTTTGGAATCCATAATTTCCAGCACTTGTCCAGCGCCCACAGTCACACCGCCCTCCCTGATGGCGAACCGCGAACCTTTTTCCATCGCAATTGGATTTAAGAGTTCCACAAAAATTTCCAGATCGTCGCCCGGCATTACGATTTCCACCCCATCAGCAGGTAGATATGCAGTACCAGTAACATCAGTGGTACGGAAATAAAATTGTGGTTTATACCCAGAAACGAAACCGGTCCTTCTACCACCTTCTTCCTTCGTGAGAGTGACAATCCTAGCCCTAAGCCTCTTATGAGGAGTTATTGAACCAGGCTTACAAAGTACCTGCCCCCTGCATACATCCTCTCTCTTAGTGCCACGTAGAAGGACGCCCACATTGAACCCAGCCTCGCCCTCTTGAACAAGCTTATTAAACATCTCGACGCCAGTACAAGTAGTCTTTTGAGTATCTCTTATACCAACGATTTCAACTTCATCACCAATTTTAATCCGTCCGCGCTCGATTTTACCAGTGACAACAGTCCCCCTTCCGGAAATAGAGAAGACGTCTTCAATCGACATAAGGAACTCACCATCGACGGCTCTATCCGGAAGATCGATATACTGATCACACGCAGCTAACAATTTACGAATTGATCCTTTTCCTAGATCAGTATCTTCACCATTTAAGGCTGCCAGCGCGGATCCCCTGATTATTGCTGGATTACTTCCATCATCATTATCTGCAGGCAACACGAATCCATGAGAAGCTAAAAGATCTTTTATATCACCCTCAACCAACTCCAGAAGCTCATCATCAAGATCAGGCGAATCGCACTTATTGATATACACAACAATACTTCCGACACCAACCTGTTTTGCGAGAAGAATATGTTCCTTTGTCTGCTGCATGGCACCGTCAGTCCCAGCCACAACAAGAATCGCGCCATCCATTTGCGCCGCACCGGTGATCATATTTTTGATATAATCTGCGTGACCTGGGCAATCGACGTGCGCATAGTGTCTACTTGGTGTTTTATATTCGACGTGGGCGGTCGAGATGGTGATACCCCTCTGTCTTTCTTCAGGCGCTTTATCTATATTATCATAAGCCCTGAACTCGGATTCATAGCCACCACCTTCTTCTGCGCAAAATTTAGTGATCGCCGCAGTAAGAGTAGTCTTACCGTGATCAACGTGTCCTATAGTTCCTATATTTAAGTGCGGCCTATCATTAACGAAAACCTGCTTCTGCTTAACAGCCATCTTTACATCTCCTTATTACTTCATAACATCTAACTCGCAACACGCTTCTCAACCAGCTCTGCAGCTATATGATCAGGCATCTGCGCATATTCCTTAAATTCCATCGAGTAATTTGCGCGCCCCTGAGTAGACGAACGCAGATCCTTTACATATCCGAACATCCTCGACAGCGGTACGACACCCGAAATAACTCGGGCATTACCTTTTGTCTCCATTTCAGATATCTTCCCTCTTCTACTGCTCAGGTCACCGATAACTGTACCAGTATACTCCTCGGGAGTGATTATTTCAACTCTCATTAAGGGTTCCATGATCTTAATTCCGAGCTTTTTGGCAGCTTCTTTGAAAGCGTCCCTAGCTGCTATCTCGAATGCAAGGACGCTCGAATCCACATCATGGAACGCCCCATCCAGCAACGTGACCTTGAATCCAATGAGTGGATAATTGGCAAGCAATCCCTTGTTCTTCACTGATATTAATCCCTTTTCGACACCAGGGATATACTCCTTAGGTATCGCGCCGCCTGTAATTTTGCTTTCAAAGAGAAACTCGCCCTCTAGGTAAGGCTCGAACAGCATTTTCACCTTTGCGAACTGTCCTGCACCACCAGTTTGCTTTTTATGCGTATAGTCTACCTCATAGGACTTTGTAATTGTCTCCCTGTATGCGACCTGTGGATCACCGACATTTACATTTACATTGAACTCACGCTTCAAACGATCCAATATAATTTCCAAGTGGAGTTCACCCATTCCTCTGAGGAGGGTTTGCCCCGTTTCTTCATTACTTGCAACCTTCAAGGAAGGATCTTCAGCACACAACCTACCCACAGCGAGAGCCATCTTTTCCTGTTCAGCAGCGGACTTAGGCTCGATCGCAATCTCGATTACTGGATCTGGAGCAGAGATCCTTTCGAGTTTCACCAGATTCTTCCCAATTGCACATAGAGTATCACCTGTACTAGTATCCTTGAGCCCGGCCAGAGCTACTATATTTCCAGCCATCTCAGTCTTTATATCCTCCCGCGAATTAGCATGCATCAGGAGCATTCGACCTATTCTCTCCTTGGAGTCTTTAGTCGAATTTATAACTGTATCAGAGGCACTAAGGATGCCAGAATATATCCGAACGAACGTCAATGAACCAACATAGGGGTCATTCATGACCTTAAAAGCGAGCCCGACAAAAGGCTCATTTGGATCAGGTTTGATAGCAATCTTGTTTCCATTTTCATCTTCACCAGTGATCTCATGGACATCCAAGGGGGATGGAAGATAATCAACTACGGCGTCGAGTAATGTCTGGACCCCCTTATTCTTGAACGCAGACCCGCACAACACCGGAACAAAATGACTACTGATAGTACCAGCACGAATCGCAGATTTTATTTCAGCCTCAGAGATTTCCTCGCCACCGAAATACCTTTCCATGAATATATCGTCGGTTTCGGCGACCTTCTCCAGCAACTTTTCGCGGTACAAAGCGGCCTTCTCAGCGAGCTCAGACGGGATTTCTCTATATTCAAATTTTGCCCCAAAATCATCTCCATGCCAGTACACGGCCTGCATTTTTATCAGATCTACAACTCCGACAAAGGACTCAGATGATCCGATGGGAAGCTGCACTATTATAGGATTAGCGCCGAGCTTATTCACAATCATATCAGCGCACCTATAGAAATCAGCGCCTATCCTGTCCATTTTATTCACAAAACACAACCGCGGGACATTGTGCTTATCAGCCTGTCTCCAGACTGTCTCAGATTGCGGTTCGACTCCAGCAACGCCATCGAAGACTGCTACTGCACCATCAAGAACCCTGAGAGAGCGCTCAACCTCTATTGTGAAATCGACGTGACCTGGGGTATCAATTATATTGATCTTTGCGCCATTCCACCAGCAGGTTGTCGCAGCGGACGTGATTGTAATGCCCCTCTCTTTTTCCTGCGCCATCCAGTCCATAGTGGCTGCACCTTCATGGACCTCGCCGATTGTCCTATTGACACCGGTATAGAGCAATATCCTTTCAGTAGTAGTCGTCTTTCCTGCATCTATGTGAGCCATAATGCCTATGTTTCTTATTTTTTTCAATTCACTTAATGCGACTGACACAGAAAACCCTACCTATTACCACTAGTATTACTATTGCTACTCTTCTTCGCGCCCGTATTAAAGAACCTAAAATGCGAGAATGCTCGTCCAGATTCGGCCATTTTCGTATTTTCTTCGAACTTCCTAAAAGCACCGCCGCGACTAGCATGGACATCTAGGAGTTCCAGCGCTAATTTTTCCTCGGACGCCATACCCTTACGCTTACTCGCCTCAGAGATGATCCATCCAAGAGCGATAAACCTGGACCTCTCACCCTTGATTGGGATCGGTATCCTATAGTTTACACCACCTGCACGGAAGGAGCGCAATTCCACAGCAGGAGAGATATTAGCCAAAGCGTCGTTAAGTACTTCTATAGCCGGTACATTGAGCTGCCTTTCCACTCTTTCCAGTGCTCCGTAAACTATCTTTTCGGCTAGGGACTTTTTCCCGCGCTTCATGACGTAATTCATGAACTTCGCGACGACTTGGCTATTATATTTTCTATCAGCAGGTATCTCACGCTTTTTGGCTGCGTTTCGTCTAGACATTCAAAACTCTCCTAACTCTTCTTAACACCATATTTGGACCTACTTTTTTTTCTTCCCTTCACACCCTCGGTATCAAACATACCTCTGACTATGTGGTAACGGACACCTGGTAAATCCTTTACCCTTCCTCCGCGTATACATACCACTGAGTGTTCCTGCAGATTATGCCCCTCACCCGGAATATATGCTATGACCTCAGCACCGCTAGAGAGCCTCACCCTCGCAACCTTCCTCAACGCAGAGTTAGGTTTCTTAGGGGTAGTAGTGTAGACCTTGGAGCATATACCACGTCTGAGCGGATTTCTATCCAGTGCCGGAACCTTGTTAGCCTTGACCGGTGTTTTCCTAGGCTTTCTGACCAACTGATTAATCGTAGGCATTACAATAACTAACTAAAATATCGAGAATGAAAGCTTTGACGAAAGTGAGCAATAGCGCGGATAAGTCAAGCTACAAGTAGTAATTATTATCTGAAAAAAATATTTTTATCAACACCTGATACCTGTCTATATCGCCTTTATTCACAGCGCAAGTCGATTTTGCTGCTGCACTTTCGAAGAGCGAATGCTCAAATGCACGATCCAGAAACCTGAAACGGCAGAAACCTGATTGTCTCACACCTAGAATATCACCGGAACCTCTTAGTTTGAAATCCTCTTCCGCGATGAAAAATCCATCATTTGAGCTTCTAAGGATCTTTAATCTCTTTTTTCCTGAATCGGTAATTTTTGCAGCATCATACAGCAAGACGCAGAAAGATTTTTTACTTCCACGACCTACCCTTCCTCTAAGTTGATGAAGTTGCGCTAATCCAAAGCGATCTGCATCCTCAATAACCATAATGTCGGCATCTGGTATATCTACTCCAACCTCGATCACTGTAGTGGAAAGAATGATTTTGATTCTGCTTTCTCTGAAATCCGCGATTTTCTCCGCAATTTTATGAGCAGAAAGTCCTCCATGTATACAATCCACTTCGTTTAAAAAGTGCTGCTTGAGCATTTTCAATCTTTCTTTTATGGAAATCACTTGTATATTTTCACTCTCCTCAATTATCGGACATACCCAAAACACCTTTGAGCCATCTTTTAGAACAATTTTGAGCCTTTCTATCAGTTGCTCGATTTTTTCCTTTGCAATGGTCGATGTATTAATATTAGGTCTACATTTTGGTTTCTCCCTCAGATTCAGAAATGTGATCGAGCCAAATAAGACTTGTCCAATTGTTCTTGGGATCGGCGTGGCGCTGATGAGAAGGAGATCAGAGTTTGTATTTTCCCTGATTAATTTTGTTCTTTGGTCAGCACCGAATCTATGTTGTTCATCTATCACCAATAGGCCGAGATTGGCGAATATTACTTTATCACTCAACACGGCATGAGTCGCAATGACAATCTTGATGCTTCCGGATTGTACATCGCGCAGCAGACTTTTCTTTGATGATCCCACTTGTCCGCCGATAAGTAATGCCACCTCAAGCTCTGGCATTAGACTTCGAAGTAGTTCGAAATGCTGTTTAGCGAGCACCGTCGTCGGAGATAATAAGACTGTTTGTTTACCAGCTTCCACTGCATTCAACATTGCAAAGAATACTGCGAGTGTCTTGCCACTACCGACGTCCCCTTGTAGTAGAGCAATCATTCTGGAAGTCTGATTTTGTAAACTATATATCTTTACTATGATCTCTTCCTGACCACGTGTCAGAGAGAAATCCAGTCTCGTTCTCAGTACTGATGTGATACTTCCATTTCCCTTGATTGCTTCCTTTTTTTGACTTGATATCTGCTTATGCAGGCTGCTACTGACTAGATGCATCGCAAGAATTTCATCATAAGCCAATCTCCTGCAAGCCTGCTCGAACTCACCTTCAGATGATGGATGATGAAGATGTCTAATAGCAGTATTCCACCCGGGAAGATTGTGAGCACGAAGAAAATCCCTATCCAACCAGTCTTGGATTGTTTCTATTGAAGCCAAGGCATTATCCACGAGTGAAGAAAACCGATAATTACTTATACCTTCAGAGAGTCTGTATCTAGGATCGAAAGTCAATAATTTTGATACTTCATCAAGTCTCAGTATTTTCTCTGGATGGGACATCTGATAAGAACTTCCTAACTTACCATTGATGAGATACCACTCACCCATCTTGAGTTTCTTCTGGAGATACGTCTTAGCAAAGAAAATTACCTCCAAGACATCATCATTCTTGTCCCTGAAAAAAAATTTGTGAAGCCTTTTTGTTTTTCTAAATTTTGGGAACTTCTCATAGTAGGATTCATATTTCGCTTCTATAGTCACTAGTTCACCTTCTTGGGATTCGGCAAGTGTCTTAAAGTTGCATCTATTTATGAATTCCCTTGGTTTATGGAGGAGTAAATCAACTATCCGATCTCCGGAAAGAACGTTGCTCAGTATTTCCATGAATTGCTCCTCAAGCAAGCAAAACTTCTGTATCGAATCGAAAAGATCAGCCATAGAGTCCACCTTCATTGTTAAGATTTAGACACTAATCGCATATGGGGTCAAATCCAGCATCGGATAAATCACTTGAAACAGTATACTGATCCGTAGTGATACTGGCTATTGCTACGAAATATAGCAATAATCTCATCCAATTCAGCTTACAACTGAACGCTGGAATAGTCCCAGAGGCAGTTTATTTACTTAAGCTACCAGGGAATGTATAACTTGGTTTATCCGTTGATCGAAAAGTTTTTCCTTGAATCTAGTGATGATATCGCTACTTTTTATACTTCCTATTGTGGCGTCCGTTATAGTGTTACCTATGTCTAGTCTTAGGTATTGCTTTGCAATTTCTACTGCGATTTCAGTTTTTTTTATCTCTATAGCAATCGCTCTAAGGGTACAAGACGAGCTTATTGGAATCAGCCTAGGAGCAATCACTTTTCGAATAGATGAATTATCGTGCGTGATGATACTACTCACAGCGTTCCTCACCATGCTGTGCGCTGTGATGGCAAAAGATAAGTCATCCAGTTATTTCGCATTGCTGTTTCTGTTGGAGTTCATTCTTGTGGCTTTTTTCGCAGCGACGGATCTCCTGACATTTTACATAATGTTCGAACTCTCACTTGTACCAATTTTCTTCATCATCGGATTTTGGGGAAGCAAGAATAGGATATATGCAGCCTTCAAAATTTTCCTGTATACGCTATTTGGATCGATTGGGTTCTTGATATCGATACTATACATTTTCTCCAAGACTGGAACGCTGGAGCTAACATCTCTGACGTTCTTAGTGCCCCAGATGCTTTCCGTTAAAGCGCAGAAGCTCATTTGGCTTGCGTTATTTTTTGCATTCGCGGTCAAGATCCCGATGTTTCCTTTTCATACTTGGCTTCCAGATGCGCACGTACAGGCACCTACCGAAGGCTCTGTGATGCTGGCAGGTATCCTGATAAAGCTCGGTGCATATGGAATGATCAGGATTCTTTTACCGATATTCCCGTTACTCAGTCACGAGTTCGAAACTCTTATTTTTTCACTGAGCGCTATTGGAGTGATCTATACATCGGTGATAGCAATCATGCAAACCGATATGAAAAAATTAGTTGCATATTCCTCTGTAGCGCACATGGGTATCGTCACTGCAGGATTGTTTGCGTTTAATTTGGAGGGCTTGAATGGCGCTATATTTCAAGTGGTCAGCCATGCTTTGATTTCATCAGGTCTGTTCTTTTGCATAGGGTGCTTTTATGAAAGAACCCATACAAGAAAAATAAGTGAATATTCTGGAATTATGTGCTTTGCACCTAAGTTCGGATCTGTCTTTGTGCTTCTATCGTTTGCCTCAATCGGATTGCCGGGAACTTCAGGCTTCATAGGGGAATTCTTATCCCTGATAGGTTTGTTCCAGAGCAACCAGGTATTTGGAATTCTTTGTACCACTGGAGTCATCTTGGGGGCCTGTTATATGCTCTTTCTATGTAAGCGCATTATATGGGGAGTCCCAACAAGTACTTTCCCGGATATGAAGGTGCATGAGGCTTTACCTATTTTTGCGCTCGCTCTTCTAGTGATGTTGCTGGGTATTTATCCGAATTTCCTTCTTAATTTCATGAGATGAATCATTATTTATTTCTGCTTCCTGAGATCGTTTTATTCCTCCTATCGTGTCTGGTGCTGTTTTTTGGAAAAAGGGACATATTGGCACTCATTACAGTACTCATCACTTTGGGAGTCACAGCGTTCAGCTGCACAGACGCATCACCGGAAATATTAAACGGTATGCTTTATATTTCTCCTTTTTCGCAGACGGTTAAATTAACGATCCTGATTATATCCTGCGTTTTTCTAGCGCAGATCATAGCAGTGAAACAATCCTATTCGAAGTATTTTCCTGTATTAGTTCTCTTCTCTCTGTTGGGAATGCTTTTATCTGTATCCTCGAAGAATTTGATGGCTCTATATCTCGCTATTGAACTACAGAGTATAGGATTGTACGTATTAGCATCTGTAAACCAGAAGTCCATAAAAAGCGCTGAAGCAGGGGTAAAGTACGTGCTGCTAGGTACCTTTATGTCTGCAGTGATGATATACGGGATCTCTCTGATATTTGTCTCTTCAGGAACGCTTGCAATGGATGCATTATTTGTTCAGAGTAGCAGTACACACCTAATCGGAATTTTATTATTCACTGCTGGTTTACTTTTCAAGATTGGTGCAACACCTTTCCATGCTTGGGTCGGAGATATATATGAAGGATCTCCAACGCTTTCCAGTACATTTTTTGCTGTTCTTCCGAAAATCTCGATCGTTGCTGTACTCATATCTATTGCTTCATACATCGATCCACACACCCTTATTGAAGCCCACCAGAGTGTCGCCCAAACAGAATCATCATTATACATGAGAAATATATTATTTCTTTCTGGAATTTTATCACTGCTGTTTGGAACGTTTGCTGCATTTGGTCAAAGCGACATTAAGAGATTCCTCGGATTTGCATCGGTTTCGCACGTTGGATATGCCCTTCTGGGAATAGGTGCGTCAACAAGTTTTTCGGTAACTAACCCCGGATTTATATATATTTTGATATATTCACTGACCAATCTTGGGATCTTCTCAGTTGTGTTGATGCTCAAGGATAAGGTCATCATATCATTGAGCACGCTGAACAGCACAAACAAATTCATTGCATTTACCTTTGTGGTGCTGTTACTTTCTTTAGCCGGAATTCCACCATTTACTGGCTTCTTCGCTAAAGTATATGTGATAAAGAATTTAGTTGATTCTGGCTATATAGTCTCATCATTGATCGCTGTGTTTACTGGAATAATATCGGCCTTCTACTACTTGAGAATCACAAAAGAAGTGTATCTGACGCGCGGTTATCAATCTTCCGGCGAAACCAAGATAAAGATCAGTAAAGTCTTGATCTTTATCGCTGCTGCATCAGGGCTTTTTTCAATGTTCGGATTTGTATTACTTCTATAATGTTTACTCAACCTCTGGAAATACGGAGAGTCAAGAATCCGGATAACACAAATGATGCAGTCAAAGAGTTCATATCGAAAGACAGATGTGTGGTACTCATAGGAGAAAGACCGCTATACGGAAAAACCAGAAACGGCGCAAATAACTGGAAAATCATGGAAGGTAATCTGTTCATGAGTATTGGGCTAGTAGCCGAGAATATTAAGGTCGGGGAGATTGTTCTCAAGGTCGCTGTCGCAGTGGGTGAACTGATCTCAAAGTGGATACCAAATGTAGAGTATAAGTGGCCTAATGATATCCTGATTGATGGGAAAAAAGTTTCCGGTATTCTTCTGGAATACCATGACAACAGGTTAGTCATAGGAATAGGAATAAATGTTCTATATTCGCCGTATGAATGGAGTACTTGCTTGCATGAGTACCACCAAGTAGATCTGGTCGAACTGCCGCTGCAAATAATGGAGTCCTTAAAAGTGTATGGTGATATGGACGCCGATCAACTCACCAATCTCTGGAAGAGGAAAGCTGCTTTCTTGGGTAAGTTGATCAATTTCGATGCAAATGGGGAAATAGTAAAAGGGATGTTCTCGGATATAGCCTCGGACGGTGCACTCATCCTTAGAACAGAGTATGATAGTAGCGAGAAGAGATTTTATTCTGGCTCTATATGTGTTACATAGTCGCTGCTTACTTGGTATACATCGGCCTTCTGGGATGGTGCGGTTATAGAATTTTGAATCGTTATTTTAGTTCGGTGAGTAAGCTAAATGAATTTGAGCATTAAAGATAAGCTCCGAGAAACATCGACGCTTATTCGAGAGAACCTAAGAGAAATTCTGTCGTTGTTTCCAGCTGAAGAAGAGCTCTTCGATGCTATTCGGTATTCGACTCTGGCCGAGAGTGGTTGTATAAGAGGATTCCTGATTCTGGAGTTCAGTGATTTGTTCAACGCCCCTTTTGGGGACGCGCTTGAAGTAGCATCTGCTGTGGAAATGATTCATTCCTTCTCACTGATTCATGATGATTTACCTGCGCTCGATAATTCGCTAGAACGCAGGAATCAACCAGCATGTCACGTTGCATTCTCGGAAAGTACAGCGATACTGGCTGGTGATGCGCTATTAGTACTAGCATATCAACTACTGAGTCATTATGGCTCGGGTATTATTCAGGACGCCTCAAAGTACGTACTGGAAATGATTGTAGGACAAGTACATGATCTGAAACAGGAGAAGGTAATATCCAGCAGTGAGATCAATGTGATGAAAACAGGAGCACTTTTCGCATTGAGCTGTTCCTGCATCGGGCATCTGTGCAATAGGGCAAATGATGATTTGGATATCTTACGGAAATTTGGATACGAGTTTGGACGCTTATTTCAGGCCGTCGATGATATCACAGATGATGACGCCGGAGATTACCCATGCAAGACACTTAACAAGTCGCTCGAATGCTGCAGGAAAATGATTAATACATCTTTCATGATCCAGAAAAAAGCGATTCTAAGCGAATTGTTGGATTATGTTACAGAATCGGTATTGCCTCCAAGATGAGATTGTAGTAGAATTCCACGTGTTGCCCGCGTGGCTCAATTGGTAGAGCAACTGATTTGTAATCAGTAGGTTGGGGGTTCGAGTCCCTCCGCTGGCACGTCTTAGCTATTCTTCGGTACTCTCCTCTTGTGTGAAAGCTTTTCGCAGTTGTGGGCTATTGAGTCCCTGTATAGAGAAGCCTCGGAGTACGAGAGAGGTATTCTATTCTTAAACGAGTCCGAGTATCGACTTTCTTTGAAGTTCGGTTCCCCAGGTATAATTTCGTTCGAGATACCATATTCGATGGCACCGATTATGCTCTTAATTACCTCAAGTAAATCAGCATCCGATCCAGCCACTCTATGCTCTATGGTGTTTTTAGTTATTCTGATCGCATTGCTTTTATTCTCCTCGAAACCCCAGTTCACAAACCTGGGGGTGAACTTGTCATGATACTGAAAACGTCTATAGGAAGAGACCTCTGGAGCAAAGCACAACATGGAAGCCTTTATAAGGCTACACATCCCTCCGATAATGAAGAGTTTCAATTTTGCCTCTGATGCAATGATATTCTTAGAAGATTCCTTATCATGCAAACTGATGTGGATATGCATAGCACTACCAGGCTGATCAAAACGAGGCTTAGACGAAAAATCACTGACCGCCTTGGTAAGCTTTCTGAACATTTCTATTTCCCTGACTAGCAAAGTCAAGTCAGAAGTTGGAATAGTAGAAATCTCATATTGTTTTTCGCCTATTTCGTTCACCACCCTTTCTATCAGATTGAATCGCCTGCTGATCAGATCCTGAAAGAATCCAATATTTTCATTGCTATAGAACTCCAATTCGACTCCAACTTCCAGTCTAAAGTTCACTAGACAGTCAATACGAAACAAATCTACATCTACTATCTTCCCATTCACGCATTCGACTGCACTCATTTCAAATTAATACTAGACCACTTTTAGCTTGATTAAATTCGCGCCAACTGATATAAGACCAGGTTGGTTGTTATTCATCTCTTTGACGCGGCATTCGTAAGAGATAAGCCACAATCTTCAGTATATACACATAACACATCGATGTATAACATAACCAGAAGCGCCTTAGAAAAAGTCGGTGATTTTGTCATCTTCAATATCAATATCCTTTTAAACTGCAGGAGAGTATACCTAGCAGAAACGATTAAGCAGATGATCTCGATAGGTTACCTTTCTATTCCTGTGGTTGCATTTACGGCCACATTTGTGGGGGCGATATTAGCAATCCAGAGTTATATGGGATTCGAGGTAATGCAATCGCAGATGATGGTAGCAAATATCCTTACAACCTCGATTACTCGCGAGATAGGACCAGTCGTAGTTGGTATAATCGTTGCAGGAAGGGTAGCATCCACAATAGCGGCTGAGATAGGAGCAATGCAGGTCACCGAACAAGTAGATTTACTACGATCACTATCAATTGATGTGCATGCATATCTTGTTGCACCTAAAGTGATTGCAGCACTGATTTCTTTTCCGATCTTAGCAGTAATCTCAGACGTATACGGAATATTAGGTGGCTATCTGATAGGCATATATAAGTTTCACTTTAATCACATGCTTTACATATCTGATACAGTCGCATCCCTCTCTTACGGGGATTTTATGTCGGGCATAGTGAAGTCGTTGTTTTTCGGTTTTCTTACAACGAGTGTTAGCTGCTTCAATGGCTTAAGGAGCACTGGAGGAGCAAGGGGTGTCGGTTTTGCTGTAACGAATTCCGTTGTAGTGTCATTCGTACTGATACTCTTCATGAACTATCTGATAACTCTGTTCATGTTCTATGGAAAGTAAGATTAGCGTCCGCGATCTCTCAGTAGCGTTTGGGAATAGAAGTATCGTAAAGAATCTAAACTTCGACCTACTACCAGGTGAGAACTTATGCATTATCGGACAATCTGGAGAAGGTAAGTCAGTATTGCTCAAGTCAATCATTGGCCTAATACCACATAGGACGGGAAAGGTATTGATAAATGGCTCTGAAGTGGCACAAAACGTAGAGGAAAACACAAAAAAGCATGATATTTCCATCTCCTTCCAGAACGATTGCCTTTTCGATAGCATGACAATTCTGGAGAACCTGTGTTTCCCACTGATCTATAGAAGTAGCATACCTCGGAACACGGCCATAAAAATTTCTGAGAAAATAATTCCAAAGATCGGACTATCGAGTGCTATATTGAAACTATATCCATCCTCTCTATCTGGCGGTATGAAAAAGAGAATCGCTATTGCAAGGGCGATTATTACACAGCCAAGTATTGTTTTCTTCGATGAACCAACGACCGGCCTGGATCCTATAACTTCGGGTAGAATTCTAGATATAGTTGTGGACTACATTATACAGGAAAAAGTTTCGAGTATTACAGTGACTCATAGTCTATGGTGTGCAAAGAGAATTTCAAATAAGGTCGCCATGATACATGATGGAAAGATAGTCTGGTACGGTGACACCACTTCCCTCGAAACAACCAAGAATGAGTATATAAGAAACTTTCTCTTTCATGTTCAGAATAGAGGCGAATAACATAAGTTTCGCGCGTGAAGATGTAGAGATATTTTCGAATATCAGCTTCACCGTGAACAGCGGGGAAATCCTATGGATCAAAGGGGATAATGGTTCTGGGAAAACAACATTGCTTCGTATTATCGCCGGAATAATAAGAAATTTTTCCGGGGAGATATTATTCCAGGGGAAACCTATAACGCAAAACACATTATACAATTCTGAAATCACATATATTGGAGAAAAATCAGCTTGTGACGAGGAATATAGTATATTTGAGAATCTGCTCTTCTGGGCGAAATTGAGAGACCGCATAGCGCTACTCGAAGCAACATTAGAATTTTTCAATCTGGGCAGAATTGCTCACGTAGAAGTGAAAAAATTATCTAGCGGTTGGAAGAAAAGAGTAGCTCTAGCAAAATTGCTTTTATTCAACTCGAAGATCTGGATATTAGATGAACCCTTCACCTATCTGGATACAGAGAGTATCAAACTTTTCGTGGAACTTTTTGAATCCAGGCTCGAACAAAGAGGTATCATAGTCCTGGTAAATCACGGAGAGTTAGATATCACGAATCTCACTGTAAAAGAATTAAGACTATCTCAGATATAGTATTAGCAAGACCGGGATCTGGGATTCAAAATGGTAAGCACCCGCTCATCATCGACCTCAGTGCTACCGATGGTAAGCTGGCAGACGCCCCTTAGATCTACCGAAAATCCAGATTGCATTATTTCAGGCCATTCGATTATACAGAATGACTGTTGTAGTATTTCTTGTAAACCAATCTCATATAGTTCAGAGGGAGATTTGATCCTGTAGAGATCCAAGTGGGCTATTGTATTACTAATCGACTTATAGACATTGACAATACCATAAGTCGGACTCTGAACAATCAATGATGGATCACCGAGCATTAATCTGATCACCTCGCCAGAAAGACGTGTCTTACCTGAGCCTAAGTCACCATATAAGAAAATTATTCGCCTTTCCCCTAATATAGAAACAATCATTTTTGCAACCTCATTGATCTCAGTGAGGTTATATTTTATTTCCATTATTTTGCACGAAGCTGTGTATTATAGTATCACTTTAAAGCAAGACTCAGCATTTAAAAATTGGATCCCAGATTTATGGAGCCATTCTCAGATGTTCTCCCATTGTAGAGCCATCCAATGAACATGCAGAAAAGCATAGTAGCAGGCGTGGATGAGGCAGGGAGAGGAAGTATCGCTGGGCCGGTCGTAGCAGGCGCTGTGATACTTAAAGAGACGCTGACGATTCCTGGAGATTCAAAAAGTCTTTCGAGTACTGCAAGATCACTGTGGTATTCAAGAATCGCCTCGGCTGCACATTGGGGCATCGGAGTTGCAACCGTCAGAGAAATAGAAAATATGAACATTCTGGAGGCAACACTCCTCGCAATGGAAAGGGCACTAAATAATTTGCAAATCACACCAGATGTAGTCCTCATAGACGGCCAGCAAGTCATACACAATGTTGGGAAGTATAAAAAGGTCATAAGCATAATTAAGGGAGACACAATACATGAAGAAATAAAAGCAGCCTCAATCGTGGCGAAGGTCGCCAGGGACGTATTCATGGAGGAATTAGATCTACTATATCCACAATATCTCTGGAAAATTAACAAGGGATATGGCACAAAAAGCCATGTTCAAGCCATCTTCGATCACGGAGTGAGTCAGTATCATCGAAGGACTTTCGCGCCAGTGAAAAATTCATCCAAGTAAAACAAGATCGCAGATGATTGCTGTATTATTAGAATCAAGGATAAAATGGATACTATATACTTCAGGATTGAGATAGTCGATTCTGCATTAGAGAAGTTTAGACTGTAAATTAAGTTGTCTCTTGTATTCGAGCACTAATCTGTTGGCAACATACGTATGAAAAAAATTTACGAAATTTTTCGGAAAATAGTTCTTTGCTTCTCGGATGCCATTGCACCCTCAAAGATATCTTCAGCGACAGTTGAGGGGAAAAAAGGATCGTCCTCTAAAATCCTGCAATTGATAAAATATGAAAAAGAGAAAATACCTCTCCCACGGATAACAATAGACGCATCAGTACATAAAAAGGAAAAAGAAAGTCAAGAAGGAGTAGCGTACGAAGAAAGTGTCTATCAACATTACTATTTGTATCAGTTCATTAATATAGAGAGGCAGAGCCAAATCAGGAAAAAACGCGAATCCACGCAAAAAAGGTTGGCACAAGTAATGAGTTTCATGCATCTTTTATCAATATCCAACCCAGGATCGAAAATGCGTTGTGGTCCAGCAATGAACATACGTATATATAATCCAACTATCCAGTCCGTCACATTTAATAAGGATCCTTCTCCATTACAACAGATCACTGGCAGGTAGGTAAATTTTGAGACAATCAGGATACTACAGCTACATCTGTTTCGGATGATAGAAGGTCCAGTTCATGAGATGTCGCAATGGTGGTAGATAGCTCAATCGGTATAGCAACATCAGAGACTACATTTCTGCAGAGTATGCTGAAACTCAGCCCTACACACAACAACGTACCGATCATGCTCGATAACACAAAATTGCAATTACCTCGATTGTAATAATACAATACGTACATCTCCATCGGTGGGTACATGTTGCTGAGTCTTAAAAATCTACTCTTGATGATTTGTCTCATTAGCTCTTCTAGTCTTGCTCACTGTACATCAGCGATCGCTATAGACCAGAAAACAGGTGGAGTTCTAGTAAAGGAAAAGGCAGATGAAGTGCTATATCCAGCGTCACTGACAAAAATGATGACTGCGTATATTGTGTTCGACCATCTTAAAAAGAAGTCGCTAAAATGGAATCAGAAACTTTACGTTTCCGAGAGTGCTGCATCCAAGGCCCCTTCAAAGCTGGGATTAAAACCAGGTGAATACGTGAGCCTCAAAGATGCGCTCCTCACAATGGTAATGAAATCAGCAAATGACTCAGCGACAGTGCTTGCGGAAAAAATAGGTGGTTCAGAAGAAAACTTTGCAAAAATGATGACAAAAAAAGCCAGATCCTTCGGAATGAGGAATACTCGTTTCAGGAACTGCACTGGACTCCACGCTATAGATCATGTTAGTACGGCAAGTGATATGGCAATACTCGCAAGGAGAGTCATCAATGATTTCCCGGAGTACACACACATATTTGGATTAAAATCTTTCAAATACAAAGATGAGTGGATCCATAACACAAATAAGCTCCTACATAGTAGTCCGGAGATAGCTGGAATAAAGACAGGATATACAAACTATGCAGGATATAACTTGGCTTCCTTGGCCTATAGGAAGGGGAAAAGAGTCATAACAATCGTCATGCATGCCCCTACATCGGATGAAAGATATGAGAAATCTCAGGAACTCATAGATCGGGCATTTGCAAATATGAGACTGCAAGTTAGTGCTCCGAAATTATCGCATAAATACACCAATCTCAATGCGCATCAAAGTATTTGAGTGATTTTTTGTTTTTCATGTTCAACATGAGGAAAATGGAAGGTGTATTTCTCTTCCGTAAGTGAGGACGCACCGACCATGATATGTTACAATCCTCTTTTTCGATAGTTATTCAGAGTAATGATGGATAGTGCAAGAATGTCTGCTGCCATACGCATACTAACAATAGATGCAGTAAGTCGTGCGAATTCTGGACATCCAGGTATGCCTCTGGGCATGGCTGATGTAGCCACTGTACTCTTCACAAAATTTCTGAAATTCAATCCTAGTGATCCAGACTGGCCGGATAGAGATCGCTTCATCCTGTCTGCGGGACATGGATCAATGTTGCTGTATTCACTTCTATATCTCACTGGCTATCCCGATTACACTTTGGAGGAGATTAAAAATTTCCGGCAGTTACACTCAAAGACTCCAGGCCACCCCGAGTATGGAGTAGCAAAGGGAATAGAAAATACATCTGGACCACTTGGTCAGGGCCTTGGAATAGGAATAGGGATGGCACTCGCAGAAGCAATTCTGAGTGCACGTTTCGGGAGAGAGCTAGTCGATCATCACACCTATATCATCGCAGGTGACGGATGCTTGATGGAAGGAATAAGTCATGAAGCCGCATCTTTCGCAGGACACATGAAGCTCCGGAAAGTAATACTGTTATTTGACGATAATAAAATCTCGATAGATGGCAGTACATCATTGTGCACCTCAGACGAGCATATGAGAAGATTCGAAAGCTATGGCTGGCACACACAAGAAATTGATGGCCATGATTTCCTAGCAATAGAGAAGGCAATAGAAAATGCAAAATTATCCGATAAGCCTTCAATCATTGCAGCTAGAACGATAATAGGAAGATTCATGCCTAAGGAAGGCACAGAAAAGACTCATAGCGGTGGTCTGTCAGAAACTGAGAGAATCGAATTTAAGAGAATACTAAATTATCCAACAGAGGATTTTCAAATACCAGAAGACGTATTGAATAAATGGAGAACACTGCATAGCATCGAGGAATACCAGAACTGGAGGCAATATTTCTCAGGACTTCCTCATGAGGTCGCAGAAGAATTTAATCGCGCACTTAGAGCACAAGACTATCACGAGTTAGCTAAATCACTCGATGAGCTTAAACTAAAGAGTTCAGAGATTCCTTCAGAGGCAACAAGGCAATCTTCAGGGAGAATTATCAAGTTCCTGACAAGCAGAATACCAGAAATGATAGGTGGCTCATGTGATCTTACTGGCTCCAACAACGTTACTCCAGAACCGTTCAGAGCAATCACGAAGGAGAGATATAACGGAAATTACATATACTACGGGGTCAGAGAACACTTCATGGCCGCTTGCATGAACGGCATGGCATTACACAAAGGTGTGATACCTTATGGAGGTACTTTTTTCATCTTTTCGGATTATCTGAGGCCAGCTATTAGAATGTCCGCACTGATGGGCATCCAAGTCATATACGTCATGACACATGATTCAATAGGAGTCGGTGAAGATGGCCCAACACATCAGCCGATAGAACATCTGGATAGTCTAAATTTGATTCCAAACTTATATCTGTTCAGGCCCTGCGATTACATAGAGGTATTGGAGTGCTGGCAAAATGCTCTGAAAATCACAAATGCACCATCGATGATAGTCCTATCCAGACAGAAAATAGACTTCATACAACGAGAACCATCTGAGAAAAACATGTGCGCAAAGGGAGCATATATAATCAGGAAATCCAGTAAATCTGCTAGGATCTCTTTGATAGCAAGTGGATCAGAAGTTGCAATCTGCGCCGAAGCTCAGAGAATTCTGGAAGAACTAGGATACCCAACTGCACTTATTTCAGTACCTTGTATGGCACTGCTGAAGAAAAATCCAGATCACTACATTTCTGAAATCATTGAACCAGGAAGTATTTCTATTGCTGTCGAATCAGGTTCATGTTTGATGATGAAGTCGATGTTTAACATATCAGACGATGCACTCTTCAATATTGAAGAATTTGGCTTATCTGCGCCATATACCGAACTATATAAACATTTCGCTATGACACCTGATGCGATTGTGGAACGTTGTATTAAAAAACTATCTGGAAAGATGCAATACTGATGCTATATATTTGGGGATCTAAGTCCGTAGCTAAGCGCATGAACGCAATTATACGAGAATCAGTCCGGGGTCAGAAATGAATGCTATTCTAGCTACATGGAGCACATTCGATTATTTATGATCAGTCACATAAGTATCCCTGTTATGCACTATTTGGAAGTTATACAAGGAGATCATCTATAAATGCATGAAACACTTCTAGCCTTGATAGTCATCATACCTATGATGGTTGCACTGTTTCTAGTCTTCTCGAATAACAAAATCTATAAACTCGTTCTGCTGCTCACGGCGCAGAGCTTCGGAATTATAAGCGCAGTGATACTTCTTTCGCACACAGTCGATGGGACTGCGATATTCAACACGATGGGTGGTTGGGAGGCGGCGTATGGAATTCAAATTACTGCGGATAAGTATACAGCACTTATGTTACTCCTGATAAACGTAATATCCTTGACTGCGACACTGCACTCTTTTCAGAAGGAAAGAAAAAACTTTTTTTATAGCATACTAATACTATGTCACACCGGCTTATCAGGAATGATTATATCGAATGATCTCTTCAATATTTACGTATTTCTCGAACTCTCATCTTTAGCGACCTATGCTCTGATAGCAACAAAACATACTCATTCATCATACAAAGCCGCCTTCGAATATTTGGTAATAGGGACGATCGCAGCAACCTTCTATCTGATCGGAGTCGGTCTCCTATATGCGACTACAGGGAATCTCAACATCACTGCAATTGCAGCTGCTCCAGAGTTACTCTTTTCATCAAGAATAGGACGGGCCGGGATACTACTAACGATACTTGGGCTAAGTGCAAAGTGCGCTATATTTCCTTTGCATTTCTGGCTTGTACGTTGCTATAGCGCTACGAGCACGACTGTTGCGACTTTTCTTTCAGGAACGAGCTCCAAGGTTGGACTCTACCTACTTGCAAAGTTCATATATACGATCTTTGGCGAACGCGTTTTCATCTTCCCAGTAGTTGGACTGGATAAGATTATTCTTATTTCGAGTGCGCTGGCAATCATATTCTGTGGAATACAAGCTATTTTGAGCAAAGAGATCAAACAAGCATTGAGCTATTCTAGTGTTTCACAGATCGGATATATCATCCTGACACTTTCGCTAGACTCAGTGTATTCCATTCCAATTGCAATGTTACAGATGTTTGCACATGCATTTGCAAAATCTGCATTATTTATCCTTTCAGGAGGTGTGCAATCTGAGAAAAATAAGAAACATTCGTTTGTACAGGATTGTTATCTCCTCATTAGCACACTGAGCTTAGCTGGAATTCCTATTACAGCAGGATTTCTTGGAAAGGTACAGCTTCTAATGCTAGTGATCCAAACTGGTCATTATGTGACTCTAGCTACACTAATAATTGGAAGCATTATTGCTCTAATGTATAGTTGGAGAATCTTCACTCTACTGAGGCAGCAATTAGGGGGCAATAGTTCAATCTTTTATCATGCCCCACTCTCCGCACTCTCGCTATTGAACATTGTAACTATTTTTGCAGGAACGCACTTTCTAAACCTGTTATAAGCATCTACTCTCTGAACCATCAGTGAAACCTTTCCATAGCAATAGCTGATGGGAGGGATAGTCTGAGATACTATTCATTATTTTTTATAATGAGCTCTGAGGTGTATAAGAATCGATATAACTGCCGCAGGTGTGATACCAGGAATTCTTTTAGTTTGAGCAAGCGTTTCAGGTTTAACAGCGGACAATTTTTCCAATACCTCAGATGAGAGTGTTTTGACTTCACTGAAGTCAAAATGTGAAGGGATTTCTATTTCCTCATCATCCTTCAGTATTTTGATATCCTGGTCTTGTCTGGATAGATAGGGTTCATATTTTGCATCAGTTTCTATCATCTGGATGTACTCAGAAGAGATCTCAGATAGTTCAGGCCACACCCTCACTAGATGTTCGAAAGTAATCGAAGGATATGCAATCAAATCCCACGCGCTTTTCTTAACACCATCCTGAGAAATGGAGATACCAAAATTATTGAGAGTGTACGGTGTAATGATAAGTTGTTTCAGCCTCTCCTTATATTCAGCCAGGATTTCATACTTTTTCTTGTAGGTAGCATAACGCTCCGCATTAACAAGGCCAGCCCTGTATGCCTTTTCGGTCAAACGAAAATCAGCGTTATCAGATCGTAGGTTTAACCTATACTCAGCTCTGGAGGTAAATAATCTATATGGCTCATCATTTGTACCAAGAGTGCTCAGATCGTCTATCATCACACCTATATAACCCTCTGCCCTGTTGATAACCAGTCTAGATCCCGCAGCATTGCTCCCTGCAACTATCCCTTGACCAGCCGCTTCTTCATACCCAGTCGTACCGTTTATCTGTCCAGCCAGGTATAGATTCTTTATCCGTTTAGTCTCTAGCGTCGACTTTAATTCTCTTGGATCAACATAATCGTACTCTATAGCGTAAGCATATCTTGCTATTTTCGCATTTTCCAAACCCTCGATACTTCGAATAAAAGCTTCCTGTATTTCTCTAGGTAGAGAATTAGAAATACCATTCGGATAAACTAGATCGGAATCCAGACCCTCAGGTTCAATAAAGATTTGATGACTACTTTTCTCAGCGAATCTAACAACCTTATCCTCAATTGAGGGGCAATACCGTGGACCCCTAGATGATATACCATTTCTAGTTGCGGAAAATTGTAACGAATCCGTTATTATTTTGTGCGTCCTTTGATTTGTATGCGCAATATAACAGGAGATTTGGGGTACAGTGATAGCAGTACTCATATAGGAGAACGGTACAGGAGGGGTATCACCAACTTGCTCGGTAAGGGCGGAATAATTTACAGAATCCCTATAAATACGTGCCGGAGTACCTGTCTTCAACCGCGATACTCTGAAAAAGTTTCTGATTGTAGCCCCTAATCCTTGTGAAGCTTTCTCACCAAATCTACCAGACTCGATTCTTTCTTTCCCGATTTGTATAACACCATTCAAAAAAGTTCCTGTAGCAAGCACGACTGCAGCACATTCAATAGTGCCATTCCTCTCTGTGCAAACGGCAGAAACACAACCATCTTTTATCATCAGATCAATTACGTGATCTTCAATGATCGTGAGATTCTTAGATTCTTTAAGTAAGGAAAACACAGCCCTCTTATAGAGTTTTCTGTCAGCCTGCGCACGCGGTCCCCAGACTGCAGCCCCTTTGCTTCTATTGAGCATCCTGGAGTGTATACTGGACATGTCTATAGCAAGACCCATTATTCCCCCCATTGCATCTACTTCCCTTACGACGGTACCTTTACCTATCCCACCTATAGCGGGATTGCAGGACATCTCGCCAATATTGTCAGTACTGTTTGTTACAAGGGCTGCTGTCGCACCCACCCTGGAGGCAGCAGCTGCAGCTTCGACGCCCGCGTGTCCCCCGCCTATGACAACGACATCATAAGATCTCATTAAGCACTCCAAATAAAAAAAATACCTAGAAACCGAAAACCAACGCGCCAGGGCTATTGAAGATTCCTCTAATTACGCAAAGGGCGCCTTATCCAGAGGACCAATACTCAGAACAAATTCCTGCTCCGAAGCAATAGTATCAATCCCCAACACCAAATCCTTGAGAATCTCCTTGATGTAATAAACATGTGACTTAGCATCATCAGATAAACTGATATCCTTCAAAGGCGTGGAGACAAGATGATCGAACGCTTTCAGCCGATTGCCATTGATCGGCGCTCTCGAAACTGCTTTGAACTCAATACACGTATCGGTCGCACTAACATCGATTTTAGTTGGATCGATAAGCAGTTTATTCAACAGCAGCAACACATGAACCATCAATACAAAGCGTTCCCCTATAAGGAACATAGAATCAAAATGGAACTGCACTTCCTTACCTTTGTACTCCAGGTACTTGGTGATATCAGAGAGCGCACTTGGGCTGTTGCTTCGAGGAAGAAACAAGTACTGAAGGACACGGAGATTAATCAGCATTCGACTATTCACTTCCGCTAGTTCATTAAAATCGAGCAAAGCAGGATCATCTTTGTTCATCTCCACAAGGAAGTTCAAAAGAGAACTGACGTTTCCAATATCATGAAAAATTTTAGAAGTTAACAAATTTATTACATTTTCCACGCTATAATCTCCCCCGAGGCAGGCATCGGATTGACTACTATCTATCTCAAGGTTACCATGATCATTGGAATTTTGATACAGCGCGTGTCTTTAGAGTTTCGTAGCACTTTTAGGAGGAATTTTCGTGGCAGATGATATAAAGAACAATGACTCGGATTTGGATCTAGATCTTGAAAGCCTGTCCGAAGAGTATATGGCTTCGGTACAGGAGCAGATCAAGAAGTTCACCGAAAATCCCGAGATGCTCCAGAAGGCTCTTGGACCGTTCATGAAGTTGCAAAGCGAGTATATGAAGGATCCGGAGAAACTTGGTAGCCTTATGTCTGGCCTTGAAGGTGGTACCGAAGAATCTTTCAAGACCGAGGTTCAAGAGTCACTGAAGAGGTTGCGTGCGCGTCTAGCAAAGATGGATAAAAGACTAGACGAGATAATGGCGCTGCTATCTGATTTATCAAGTAAAAAGTCTTAGCCTGTTTTAATTGATTATCTCACGTTGGTGTGTAGAAGGCTTTCCGTCGTGGCGTATCTGGTGTCGGTTCTTTTTTTCTGGAACGTATCTCTTGCCTTCGTCACTACGGACGGAGAGCTTGCTGAGTTACTAGCTTCTTTTAAGACGCTTCGAGCTGATTTCGTGCAGCGCAACCCGGATGGTACGAAAAGCACGGGGGTTGTCTTCTTATCCCTGCCACACAGATTTAAGATCGTATATCAGGATAGCGGTATTTCCATCTCGGGAAATAAAGGAATGATCACCTACCACGATTCCGAACTCCAGGAGACCAGGAAATTCTTTATGAGTAGAGGCGATCCGTTTTTGAAAATGCTGTCCAACGTGGGGAAGTTGTCACAGTATCACCGTATCAAGAAGGCTGGACTCTCGTATTTGGAGACATCATCTAATGGTAGAAAATGTTCCATAGTCGTTCAAGAAAAACCCTTTCAGATAAAAGAGATTATCTTCGAAAATGAGTCAGGAGAAGTGACGCATATGACTTTCAGTAAAGCACATTACAACCTCACATTAAGTAATGATGCTTTTGCATTACCTTGACGACTCTTAAGTCGTCGCGTCGTTTCGATACCTCAGTAATGACGTTGGACAGTATATCGTATATTAACATCATATCAGGTGTCCAGGATATTCTGTGCATCGAATTACATCCAGAGATGCTAACAAACATAATGAAGCCGCCAGTAGGGAGCGGCACCTTTGCTAACTTTGAGAAGTTTATCTGTTTGTACGTCTTTATTTTTCAGGAACAATTTACAGGCGTCTATAAAGATACGGCATACTTGGATTTTTCTTATGTTTGTGTATATTTGCGGAATACAAATCCATTTCCGATGTTACTAAAAATAGGCTTACTTGGAGGCTCCTTTAATCCGCCGCATCACGGACACCTATATCTCTCTCTGGAAGCACTGAAACGACTGAATCTACATCAGGTTTGGTGGCTTTTTTGTAAGAATAATCCACTCAAACAGATCCGGTATGAGTCGTTTAAGGTTAGGGAAAAAAGGGCTCGCGCAATCGTGGGAATGAACCGTAAGATCAGACTTGTTAATAGTAATGATCTCTATACATATAAGACATTAAAACAACTTAAATCACGCTATCCACAATGTGTATTCACATGGATCATGGGTATGGACAGCGCTACTACAATCCACCTATGGGAAAGATGGGAAGAAATAATCCGTAGTGTGAGGTTTGCTGTTTTCAATCGAGGAGATTACTTACACAAATGCATGCGCTCGAAATTCATTAGTAGAACAGAAAAATCTAGAATCTCAAATATCATCATAAGAAAGAATAATCTCTCCTCCACCCTACTACGCAGCAAAGATAGCACACCAGAATCTCCCATGAATCAAGTTCACTGACAACGAAATGGATGAGGCATCCCAAGTAATGTTATAGACTATAATGAGTTATAATCCGCATCAGTTCTAAATTGGAAAAAAGTATAACGACTCTTGAGAAATCTAAAGTCTCGGTTAAAGGCGCAATTTGGTCGCTCAACGAGGTCCCAGAAAAGGAGATACTCTTCATAAAACAAAAATTTGGATTGTCGTCGATTGTTGCATCGGTTTTGTACAATCGAGTAGAGACTGAGGATGATATTTCAGCTTTTCTTGATCCAAAACTGAGGAATACACTCCCGGATCCATTCAGCTTACTCGGAGTCGCGCAAGCAGTAGAGCGAATACTGGAGGCAATAAAAAAAAATGAAAAGATAGTTATCTATGGAGATTATGATGTTGATGGCGCAACATCTTCTGCCCTGATAAAAAACTACCTCAGGAACATAGGTAAGGAAGTAAGTATATATATCCCAGATAGAATCACTGAGGGCTATGGCCCAAACAGTACCGCATTCACTAAGCTGAGGGAAGAAGGGTATACATTATGTATTACAGTTGATTGTGGGATCCTCGCACACAAGGAAATAGAATCAGCGAATTCAATCGGTTTGGACATCATCGTGGTAGATCACCACATAAGTACTGATGTAATACCACCTGCAGTAGCAGTGATTAATCCGAATAGAATCGATCAGCCACACATAAGGCACACCGAAAATTTAGCTGCTGTTGGGGTATCTTTTCTCCTGATAATAGGATTGAACGCCACATTGAGGGCAACCGGTTTTTTCGACGGAATACGAGATGAACCCAACTTAATCAACTATCTGGATCTGGTGGCGCTTGGGACTGTATGCGACATCGTGAAATTGACTGGAATAAATCGTGCACTAGTCAAACAAGGATTGAAAGTAATCGATCAGAAGAAAAATCTGGGACTATCAATACTCATACATGAGTTAGAAATCTATACAAAACTTGATGTATATCATTTAGGGTACATAATAGGACCGCATATCAATGCAGGAGGCAGAATTTCCAAATCCTCTTTGGGAAGCACATTGCTTTCGACGAATGACGTCAGTGAAGCAACAGAGATCGCAAGAATCCTAAGAGCACTGAATCTAAGAAGAAAGGAAATCGAGAAAACAGCATTACAAGAAGCCATCACACAAATAGAGAACACAAATAGAAAGGTCATAATGGTAGCCAGCAAAAACTGGCATCAGGGAATAATAGGAATAGTCGCTTCCAGAATAAAGGACCGATACCACCTACCAACGATCATCGTCAGTATAGATAACAACATAGGGAAGGCAAGCGCACGTTCAATAAAAAATGCAAACATAGGTACCGCAGTAATAGCAGCAAAAGAAAAGGGTCTAATCATCGAGGGAGGGGGTCACAGAATGGCAGCAGGTTTTTCCTGTGAGATAGGGAAAATACCAGAAATCCAGCAATTCTTCGAGGAACATTTTAAGAATATAGATATACAGGAAACTGTCCACGTCGATGGCGAACTTTATGTTGACACAATCACCTACGATCTCTATGAAGAGCTGAAAGTACTAGCTCCATGTGGCCCAGGGAATCCAGAGCCCCGTTTTGTGCTTACAAGTGTGAGGGTAGTCACCAGCAAGATCATAGGAGAGGATGGACACATAGCGTGTACCCTGAGGGATATCAGAACATATAAAACAATTCGTGGAATCGCATTCCATCCTAACTCTAAACTGACAGAGGCAATACTCAACTGCGAAGCAACGAGATTCCTGGTAAAAGTGAAACTCGAAAACTGGCAATCCGTGAGTAAACCACAAGTAATCATTGAAGATGCATGGATCTAACATATCATTCAAAATAGTCGATGGTATACTAAGGCGGTGACGGTATGTGTACACCTATCTAGTCCATTCCTAATGAACACGGAATTTTAACAGGAGCTAGTGCATGAAAAAATTGAGCATATTATCAGTATTATGACTTTTTCCACAACCTTTTGTATAATTGCTGCAACTAGGAGAAGATCATGATCAAGGCAGAGGATAGAATTTTTCCGAATATACGGAATAGAGAGAGTATAGAGCTAGCCGATTCCAGACTGCGGGGCGACTGGAAGAACTTGGATACATTTCTCACGAAAGATCCAGAGTGGATAATAGGAGAAATAAAGAAGTCCGGTTTACGTGGCAGGGGTGGCGCAGGCTTTCCAACAGGAATGAAATGGAGCTTCATGCCACAGAAAAAAAATCCAGGACAGTCATCATATCTGATTGTTAACGCAGATGAATCGGAGCCTGGTACCTGTAAGGATCGGGATATTCTTCGTTTTGAGCCACATAAACTCATCGAAGGAATAGTCCTAGCAAGCCATGCAATGCGGATAGATGTGACATACATATACGTACGTGGGGAATTCCATAACGAGTCGCTCATCTTGGAGAAGGCAATCGAGCAGGCAACCGATGCTCAACTCATTCCAGATAATTTGAAAATTGTTGTACATCGTGGTGCTGGAGCTTATATCTGTGGCGAGGAGACTGCATTGCTGGAATCGCTAGAGGGAAAGAAAGGTATGCCTAGACTAAAACCTCCATTCCCAGCAGGATGTGGTCTGTACGGCAAACCAACCACTATTAATAACGTAGAGACTGTAGCATCCGTCTCAACGATATTACGTAGGGGTAGTGAATGGTTTGCAAATCTTGGTGTAAAAAATAGCAGCGGCACAAAGATCTTCTGTATTTCCGGGCACGTAAATAGACCATGTAATGTGGAAGAAGTCTTAGGTGTACCATTGAAACTTCTCATTGAAGAGTATGCAGGTGGTGTCATAGGAGGTTGGGATAATCTTCTTGCCGTGATTCCGGGTGGTTCTTCAGTGCCAATGATCACTAAGGAAGTAGCTGAAACGATTACGATGGACTTTGATTCACTCAAAGCAGCTGGTACCGCCTTGGGTACAGCCGGAATCATAGTAATGAATAAAGAAACAGATATAATAAGAGCGATCGAGAGACTTTCCCACTTCTACATGCATGAATCTTGTGGTCAGTGCACACCCTGCCGCGAAGGTACAGGTTGGCTGTGGAATATTATGAAAAGACTCGCTGAGGGTACAGGAAAGAAATCCGACATCGATACGCTTCTGAAACTCACAAAACAGATAGAGGGACACACGATCTGTGCATTAGGGGATGCTGCTTCATGGCCTATACAAGGTCTCATAAAGAACTTCAGGCGAGAAATCGAGGACCGTCAAAAAGTGTGATCAATACCCACGTCCTGGACCAGCTATCGCGCAAGGATGCAGTACAAGGGTACTAGGGACATTCTTTGCGTACAAGGTCTCTTAGTTTAGTCTATTTCCCCGTAGCTTGCCAGGTCACGAAAGAGGAATAAGGATCCACATATGATGATCTTAGTAACCCCTGATTTGGTGTAGACTGCGTTCTGCACGGCATCCTTAAGCGAGGCACTTTTAAAGCAATCACAACCTAATTCCAGCACTGGTTTTGAAATCTCCTCAAGAGTTTGGCTTCGCGGTTCACCTTGTACACATACCACAGCAATTGTCTCAATATTTGACTTAATACGTGATAAGAATTCTTTTACATCTTTACCCCGCGTCATACCCAAAATGATATGTGCTTTAGATTCTCCTAGCCATTCAGAAATCGTCTTTGCTCCAGCAGGATTATGCGCACCATCTATATATAGTTCCCACCCCTGTGGAAGTATTCTAACAAGTTCATTAGTGTTTCTACTTACGCGCTGCAATCTCGCTGGCCAGATCGCATTTGACAGGCCTTCATTAATCGATTCGGCAGTGATCGCATCGTAACCGTATTTATTTCTAAGAATTGTTACTGCTGCAACTGTATTCCCTGCATTCACGATCTGATGATCACCCCTCAAATTCGGCAGTGAATACAGTTCCTGATAACCACCTGTCTCGAATAACAAACAACCTTGACTCTTCGAAACATTCCATTCATACCCTTGTCGAAATACCGGAGCACGTCTCATCGCCGCTACTTTTTCGATTACTTTCATCACCTCATCGGTCTGTCCCGCAACGACGCAGGAAACCCCATTCTTCATTATACCCGACTTCTCATATGCAATTTCAGGGGTACTCCTTCCAAGATATTCTGTATGATCCAAGTCAATGGATGTAATAATCGTGATGAGAGGTTTCGGAAAGACATTCGTAGCATCTAATCTACCTCCCATGCCAGTTTCGATTAGAGAGAAATCAGCATTAGTTCGCGAAAATGCAAGGATCGCAGCAAGTGTTGTCCCTTCGAAAAATGTCAGTTTCTCTCCTTTAGAGGCAACTCTAACGTCTTCTAGGACATCATAAAGAGCTCTATCACTAATCTCTTCATTACAGATAACTATCCGCTCATTAAAATACCTCAGATGCGGTGAGGTATAGATATTCAGTGAATATCCGGCACTTTTCAAGATCGACCTAAGGAATGCAATAGTCGAACCTTTACCATTTGTCCCTGCGACGTGCATAACTGGCGGAACCTTTCTATGTGGACTACCTAACCTCTCCAGTACGTCGATGACTCTATATAATTCCAAATCAATTTCAAGCGGCCTTTCACCTAATGGCTTAGGCCAGTGTGGCATATATACTGACATTGGATATCCTACTAAGGTACCACAGAATCACAGGAAACAACTTCTGATTCTCAAAACGCTGTTCTACGAGAGTAGTTACTATGAAATCTCGTGCATTTCAATACAACTCTGATCCTGATTCTCAAGGACAGACGAATCTTGACTGGACTCTATTGATTGGTACATCCATAGAAAAATCTGGATTCAAAAGGCAGAATATTTCATTCAATCCTACTGCGCCTACTAGCGTATATAGGCGCACTCTATTTTCCTATGCAGAACGTAGAGAAAATTTCATCCAATATCTCATCTAGCTTAATCTTCCCTGTGACACTTCCAATATAGTCTGCTGCTAGCTTCAATTCCTCTGCAGCAAGCTCTATCGACAGGTCGAAAGAAAAACGTCGGAGGTGCATAAGAGCTCCTTCGAGCGCAACTCGGTGTCGCTGATGTGTAATAACATAGGATTCTCTATCAACTGTTGAAATAATCGAAAAGATCTTATCAAGTAGAAGTTCTACACCTTTTTCTTTATGAACTGATAATAATATGTATTCATTAGTCACATCATACCGTGATGACTCCGAGAAATCATCAGCTTTAGTCGCGACCCTGATGATGGGAAGTTCTCGAGCTTCAATGTGCTCTAATAATTCAGTGAGCTTACTAGTATCCGCATCGGAGCAAGGAGCGTGCAGTTCACTAATATCTCTGAGGAATATTACTATATCAGAATCGGAGGCACTGTTGATTGCTTTAGCGATACCTTCCTTTTCTATCTTATCATCAGTATCCTGTATTCCTGCTGTATCCAGCAATACGATAGGATAGCCATTACAATCAAGTTTTACTTCCAACACATCCCTTGTGGTTCCTGGAATGTCAGTGACTATGGCCAATTCCCTCTTTGCAAGATAGTTAAAAAGCGTCGACTTGCCAGCATTTGGTTTCCCTATGATGGTAATCAGGAAGCCTTTCCTGATTTTCTCACCCACCCTTCCATCATCGAGATGATTGGAAATTAATCCTATTAGCTCTTCCACGGATCGCGTGACACTATCCACTACACTTACAGGAATCTCCTCATCTGGAAAGTCTATATATGCTTCCAGATGTGAAAGTGATCGTATGGCCTTCATCCGTATGGAATCATATTCTTCTTCCAGATGCCCAGAAATGTGCCTTGACGCTTGTTTCAATTGAGCAGAGGTCTCGGCATTGATTAGATCTATTATTCCCTCAGCTTTTGTGAGGTCCATTTTATTATTAAGCACTGCCCTTCTGGTAAACTCGCCGGGCTCAGCGAGAACGAAGCGTTGTGAGAGTCTCTCCGTGATATAACGCAGGATTGCTATGCTCCCATGTGAATGTATCTCAACGACATCCTCACCAGTGAAACTAGCTGGCGCACTGAAATATATAATCAACAACTCATCTAGGAGTAAATCTTTTTCATAAAGTTTAGCAAAGTGGACAGACCTCGGCTTCACGCTTGCAACACCCAGGTTCAGGACTTCTAGGACACCAAGTGCATCTGGGCCGGAAACTCTAAAAACAGCCACCCCGGATTTCCCGAACACTGTAGAGAGAGCATATATGGTAGACATACCCCTAGAACGGAGAAACAACACCGAATTTTATTGTACTTACCTTATCCATCTTATCTTTTACCAGTGCACGAGCAACATCTACTCTCAAAACACCTAGAGGACCACTCCATATAATGCCAGCACCTACACTACTCCTAAGCGCACCTGAATCATATACATCATTTGCGGCACCATTTATCCAAGTCACACTTCCGACTTCATAGAAAAGTGCTGCCTTAAGATCCAATTCCGCTGGCAACTTTAGTGGAGTCCGCACCTCTGTAGTACCAAGTAGGAACAATTGTCCTCCGAGTGCATTATTCGTATCTACATCACGTGGGCCAATACCCTCTATGGCGAAACCACGCATTTCATTCCCAAAGAAACGATGATTAATATCAACTGCTTGCCCATCGTAACCATAGATCGCTCTGCCTGCTAAAATGAGACTGACAACCGCATTCTGATTGAAAAGAGACTGAAAACCACCGATCTTCAAATCCTGGCGAACAAACTTCACATCGCCACCAACCCCTGCGAACTTGTGTCCGAACCTGACGGCATAACCCCGCGATGGAAAGAAATAATTATCCAACTTATCGAGGAATAATATATACCCAATAGCAGATAACACCTTTGATCCAGCAGTCTTCTTGACTGAATCAGGGGCTTCATCATCAACATCGAAGACATTATCTGAGTTCAGAGAATAAGAAAGATTTAAATATAAGTCGTCCCTTATGTGGTACCCCAAGCTAGAATTGATCCCCTTAGAGGCGATCTTATACAAACTGCCCTCCTGCATATTCTGCTTCTTGAAAAAGACGGAAACATCTCCGGTAATCAAAGTATTAAAGATCCTCTTTTTCTGGAAATCAGCCGAACAGTCAAAACCGGACGTAGATTTTCTGAGCGCCATTCCGACAGCGTCAGCGGTACCCAGGAAGTTACTCTCAGTGAAAGAAAAATTCCCGAAAAGACCTACATCTGAGCCATAACCACCACTGAGATTTATATAGCCAGTAGTACGCTCTTTTACCCGTATATTGAGCTCAAGGCTCTGGTTATCGAGTTGCCGCTCCTCTATTGAGACTTCATCAAAGAAGCCTAGGTTCAATATCCGTCTGCGGGACTCAGCTATCTTAGCTGGATAGTAAATATCGTTCTCGCTGAGAAGCGTTTCTCTCCTGATTACGTAATCCCGTGTTTTCACGTTACCAAGAATATTGATCTTACGAATCTTAAGTTTTTTCGCGGCAACGACACGGTAAGTGACATTCACACTACCGTCCTTACTCTGGGAATACTCTGGAACAACATCCATGAACGTATATCCATCCTTATTGAGAGCATTAAGGATCTTAGCGCTCGTCCTACTGACAGCATCTATATTGAAAATATCGCCCTCTGCCATACTAATCTCTTTATAAAGCTTTTTGGCATCCAAATCTGCTTGTGACGCGGCAATTTCTATTTTGCCGAAGCGATATCTAACACCTTCGGAAATCTTGAACTGCAGCGATACACCATTATCCTGTTTGACCACCTTCGCTCCTTTTAGAACGTAGTCAAAATAACCCTGAGTCCTATAGAATGTTCTGAGTATTTCCTCATCGAGCTCGAGCTTATCTCGTGAATAGTAGTGGGACGTCCCAAATAGTCTAAACACGCTAATCTCCTTGCTCCTAATAACACGCTTCAGGGAAACATCGGAATACTTTTCATTTCCCACGAACTGTATGGATCGTATTATTGATGGTTGACTCTCTCTAATTTTCACCTCAAGATCTATCCTGTTTTCGTCAATTGGAATCTTTTGGTACTCAATCTTCGTACCCTCCTTGATGGAACTTCTATAATAGTTCTTGAGCGCGAAAAGATTGTTCTCAAAGGCCTGAGGGTCAAAAAGTGTATTTTCCCTGCATCCGAGAATTTTTAAGACTGCGGAAGTACTCAATAGCTTGTTTCCGCTTACAATGACATCTCTGAGAATAGGATTCTCTGTGACATGCACCTTCAACACACCAGATGTGAAACTGAGTTCCGTGCTGCTAAAAAGCTTGGAACCATCAAGTTTCTTAAATAATGCATTCAGGGAATCAGGTTGGAGATCCTGCCCCAACTTTACTCCTAGTAGCTCCCTGATAATCGATTGTTCCACTCTCCGGTTACCAGAAATACTGATCTCATTCACATTCTCAGCAAGGCACGGATCCAAGAAGAGTATTAACAGGACGAGCAGAACTTTATTTTTCATCAACTATCTAAGAATAAAACGAATATCATTGAAAGCGGCAAAGACAAGAATCGCAAGCAGGATAGCGATTCCGACCTTGCTTGCCCACTCCTGATATTTTACCGCTACTTTATCACCATTAATCCATTCAATCAAATAGAACAGAAGATGGCCTCCATCCAACATAGGAATAGGAAAAAGATTAAATAGACCAAGATTGATCGAAAGCATTGCCATAAACCAAATCACCATGGCATACCCCCTCTGAAAAGACTGGCCTGAATATTTCGCAATTTTTATTGGCCCTCCAATACTATCCGGACTGCTCCTTCCTATGATGGTTTGACCAAGAATCTTCAGTGTGGAACGAATAACGTTCCCAACTTCAATTATGGATAGCTTCATGGCTGTCATTGGGCTAACCTTGCTGTAATGTACTATTGATGATTCTATTCCGAGTCTCGGTAAATTTTCCTGATTTCCGAAGATGTCTGTTCCTGATTCGATTCTAGGCGTAGCTTGGATGAATAATTCTTTGCCATCCCGTAATACGACAAATGATATCTCGCGCTCCCGATTCAAGTAAACAAATTGCTTTACCTTATCAAAGCCAGCAACTGGTGTACCATTCATCTTCAGAATCTTATCTCCAACCTGGAACCCAGCATGAGCAGCTGGGCTCTCTGCTACTACAGAAGTCACTATTGGATCTACAGTGACTTTACCGAGGTATCCGTATAAAAATGAAAGCAGCAGGAATGCGAAGATAAAATTAGCCAGAGGTCCGCCAAAAATCACAAGCGCTTTCTGATACAAAGGCTTACAATGCAATGTCCGCGATTTTACATCATCCTGCATATGTCGGATTTTTTCATTGTCAGGAGCGCTTGTCTCATCTGCATCCCCGAACATCTTTACATATCCACCAGCTGGAATCATTGAGAATTTCCAACGCGTTCCAGATCTATCGTTGAAGCCAAGCAGCTCCTTACCGAAACCTATCGAAAACTCTTCAACTTTTACGCCAAACATTTTAGCAAAAATATAGTGCCCAAATTCATGTGCAAAAACAATGACAGACACCACTACTGCGAAGGAAAGAAAATATAATAGTAAGCTGATCATTTAAATTCACCCGAGGCTGTGTAGACACATAACAGTTATACCGAACTACAGTGCTGTGTATAGGCAGGGATACTAGAATAAATGAAAATTAATCCAAACTTAACGCTATGAATGATCTTACATCAGTGAGCCACTCTTGCATCTTGCAACTTCGCTGAACAAAATGACTGAGGTTCCAAGCTAGTAGACCATCCTTCATCGTGGAATCATGTAACACGAAAACACACCTAGAAGACCGCTTCTATCAGCTGGAACTGAGATCCAAGAGAATTGCAGCAATTTCCTTACAACTGACAGAGTTGTATTATTGGACTAGCCATACTACATACACGCTGCAAAGAATTTAAACATCCACTTGAATACCTTGTGATTGCTACTCGCTACAGAGATATCTGAACAACCTTAGCCCACCAATCTCTCCGAAGTTTGGAACAGGCATTACCTAAATTTTCTTCAGTATCGAACACACCGATGCAAGTAGGTCCACTACCACACAACTTCGCGAACTTATTACCAACACAATTTCTAATATCATTCAAAACATCTCGTATTACCGGAGCAATGCAGATTGCAGCATCTGTAAGATCATTCGGTAGGGTCAACGCACCCTCGAACGTGAAGTAGTCAGGCACATTCTCCAATTTTGCGGAAAATGCCGCATCACTTTCATGGAAACACCTGTAAACCATACTTGTATCGACTGCAACTTTAGGACACACGAGTAACAAGGATCTAAGTACATTTCGCTTCGGTAATGGTAGTATCTGTTCACCTTTTCCAGTAACGTGACACGGCGACCCATGCAAACATGCTATAGTATCCAATCCAATGGAGAGAGCTATCTCTCGCAGTACAGGAGCGGAAATAGAATACACACTACTAAAGTATCTTAGAAGAGCTGCAGCATCAGCGGAACCACCACCCATACCAGCAGCTACAGGAATATTCTTAGTTATCCTGACATCAAAGTAACTATCTGCGTAACTCTCAATGAAGGACAACACCTTAGTAATGCTATTCTGACTCTCAATGGGATGCGATGCATTCAAGAACTCAACTGAGTGAACACTCTGAGTGGAGGAGATGAGCTCTATTGTATCGCAGAAATCATGGGTGAAACAGAAAAAACTATCAATTAGGTGAAATCCGGAATCCCTCCCTGTAACTAAAAGAAAGAGATTGATCTTAGCTGGTGCTCTCAGTACGACAAGACTGCATGATTTCATCGTGATCCTGCACAGAAAGTGCTGCAAAAGTGGAACCGGGGTCAGACATCAATGTTGCTCACATTAAGTGCATTGTCTATGATAAAATCCCTGCGAGGCGCAACTGCATCTCCCATCAACATGGAAAACATCTGATCAGCAACAGAAGCCTCCTCTATTGTGACTTTGAAGATCGTCCGATTTTTTGGATCCAGCGTTGTAGACCATAACTGCTCCGGATTCATTTCGCCTAGACCCTTGAATCTCTGAAGACCGACTCCTGATTTCGCAATTGCATCTGCATCCTTCGAGAACCTCAAAACAGAGTAGACTGCCTTACCATTGAATTCCGCAAAGCCGGGATAAAAAACACTCAGGATCGTGTCACGGACCCTCTTCATCTTCTCTAGATCTTCATTGGAAAACAAGGATGTGGAATATTCATACTCATTCCTTATTCCCTGTAAGATCCGCTCGAACACTAGACGATCTTCAAAGCAAGTGACATTCCAGGTCCCCGCAGCAATGAGGCTCACCCTCTCGACAAGTTTTGCCGGATCAGCAGACTCACCACAAAGGAATACTGTTTCCAATATTTCCTGTGGGACTCTATAAGCGATTTTTCCTAGGATCTTCACCAAAACTAGGCAGAGTTGAATAATTTTCTTCAATTCTTGATCGGCATACAATTTACCATCGGCACCCTTGAGCTCACGACCCTTCACAACCCGAGCTAATAAATACTCTTCCAACGCCTCGTCATCCCTTAGATAGACGTCGGTACCTTTCTTTATCACCTTGTAGAGAGGGGTCTGTGCGATGTACAAATACCCCCTTTCTATGATTTCCCTCGCATACCGAAAAAAGAAAGTAAGCAAAAGGGTCCGAATATGTAATCCATCTACATCAGCATCGGTCATGATAATGATCTTGTGATACCTAATTTTGCCAATATTGAAATCTTCCTTGCCAATATTAGTACCAAGTGCAGTGATTAAGTTTCCTATTTCGGCAGAACCTATTATTTTGTGGAATCTTGTTTTTTCGACATTCAATATCTTACCCCTCAATGGTAGGACTGCCTGGGTCTTTCTATCTCGACCTTGTTTAGCGGAACCACCTGCGGAATCCCCTTCAACTATCAGCAGTTCTGACAACTCAGGAGATCTTTCCTGACAATCTGCTAATTTTCCAGGTAGAGTAGTAATCTCAAGTCCACCCTTTCTGCGTGTGAGATCTCTAGCTTTTTTCGCTGCTTCTCTTGCTAGTGCTGACTCAACTATTTTCTTGGCAATGAGCTTAGCCCGAAGAGGATTCTCTTCTAACCAGGCCGCAAGTCCATCACCGACCATTTTCTCTATTGCGGGCTTGACTTCTGAGCTAATCAATTTCTCCTTAGTCTGCGATGAGAACTTCGGATCAGGAAGCTTCACAGACAATATGGCTGTCAAACCTTCCCTGATATCGTCTCCTGATACTGCTATTTTCTCCTTTTTGATCAGGTTTTCCTTGGTGATATAGTGGTTAACGACCCTAGTCATAGCATTCTTCAGCGCTGCAAGGTGCGTACCACCATCCTTTTGACATATGTTGTTAGTGAAGCAGAGAATATTCTCGTAATATGAAGTGTTCCACTGCATTGCTATATCCATCATGACAGAGTCCGTCTCACCGGAGATTCTAATTGGATCCGGGTGGATATGTTCCTTATTTCGATCCAAATAGGCTACAAACTCTTCTGCACCACCGGAGGAAAAAAATTCTTCCTCTTTTAGATTTTCCCCTTTTCTCAGGTCTGTGAGAACCAATTTTAGACCAGGATTCAAAAAGGATAGTTCTCTGAATCTATTTTCCAACGTTGAGAAACTCACATCCAAGACATTTTTAAATGTCTCTCTGGAAGGTAAAAAGTGAACCAAAGTTCCAGTTTTCCCACCACACTCTCCCACGACAGCGATTGGTTTTACCGTTACGCCATCTTTAAACTCGATGAAATGTGTTTTTCCATTTCTCCAAATTGTGAGCTTCAACCAATCAGATAAGGCATTTACGACTGAAACACCGACACCATGCAATCCTCCGGATATTTTATAGCTATCCTGATCGAACTTACCACCTGCATGTAACTGAGTCATTATAACCTCAGCTGCAGAGATACCTTCTTCATGCATATCAGTAGGCATGCCCCTGCCATTATCCTCCACAGAGACTGAGCCATCAGATCCAACAACGACCCTTATTGTACTACAGTGTCCAGCTAGAGATTCGTCGACTGCATTATCGATAACTTCATAAACCATCTGATGCAGACCAGATCCATCATCTGTATCGCCAATATACATCCCAGGTCTTTTGCGTACAGCTTCGAGCCCTTTCAGGACTTTGATCGAATCTGCATTATAATCTGTGCTGCTCAATTTATTTCTACTAACAGGGAAAGTCCATCGAATTGTAACAGAAAGAGCCAAATAGGGAAATACAAATCTTATAGAAGACTTATACCTGCATTCTTCGGGGTGATATGTAACATCACTCGACTAGGGGTTACACCTTCCCAGTGAAGTCCAGTCATTGTACAGATCTAGAGTATTTCGTTTAGACTCGGTTGATGATACAAAGTGATTGTAGGTATTTCTTTTTCTATGAGCAGCCTGAAAATAGGTGACTTGGCTCCTTCTTTCCGTCTTCCCTCAAGCATGGGTGGAATAGTGGACTCAAAGGATCTTCTGGGTCGTAATCTCGTGATTTATTTTTACCCGAAGGATGATACACCTGGGTGCACTCAAGAAGCAAAGGATTTCAAAGAAGGGATTTCTGCACTAGAGGAACTAAATACCACTGTTCTAGGAATCTCAAAAGATAACATAAAAGCACATAGAAACTTCTCTACTAGATATGAGTTACCGTTCCACTTATTATCTGACGAGTCCGCAGAAGTGATAGAAAAATACGGAGCTTGGGTAGAAAAATCCATGTTCGGAAAGAAGTATCATGGAATAGAGCGTAGTACTTTCTTCGTAGATTCCGATGGTAAAGTTCAGGGAATATGGAGAAAAGTAAAAGTTCAAGGACACGTCGCAGATGTACTAGAATTCATCAGAAAACATCTGGCTAAGTGAGATCACATAACTTTGCTCTGTGTGATGTACCAGTTTCCTGCTGGTTCATAGCTCGTTAAAAAAATAGCATTACTTTCCTTCTACTCGTTGATCGTTTAGATTAGAAGGGTAAATAGTTTACAAAAGATCCAACATTCCTCATATCCTAAGAGATGTATATCTGTCTGCTCACTATTGGAATCTACTTCTCCGTAATCATCGCTCTTGGCTATTTCACCAGAAGGATCGGACTATCATTTAAGGACTACATCATTGCGAATAGATCAATCCACGAAATTATCGCTGGAATAAGTCATGTTTCCGCGGAGATAAGTATAGGCACATTTACTGTCGTGGCGAGTATGATATATACAATCGGTCTATCGAGGTTATGGATAGATCTAGGATTTTTCGTATTTGGTATACTTTCATGGCAGTTCTTAGCTAAACGTCTCAGAGCACAGACCGAGGCAAACAATGCAATAACTATCCCTCAGTATCTTGCTAACAGGTTCGGTAGCGATACTATTGGAATCATCGCATCAGGCATCATTATTTTTTTCACTACTACCTATATAGGGGCAAACATGTTAGGTCTGATAAAGGTCATTTCCAGGATCATTGATATAAAACCTGAAGTAATTGGTTTTTCAGTGTTCTCCACAACTACGCTCTACACGATTGTAGGCGGCTTTAGATCAACCTGCTACACAAACGTTCTACAAGGGACGGTCATGATATTAGCTGCATTACTGTTACCACTTTCTTTATTTCTTCAATTTGGCACCGAACCCCTTACCGAGTTCTTTAGAAAAAGTGGTGCAGGTGGTCCAGCAAGTATCAATATTGGCCAGGCATTACTATACTTCAGTTTTGCTTCAGCGATATTTGGTACTCCACACACGATCACGAAATTTCTCTCCATCAGATCCTGCGGAAGCATAAGCACAGCGCGGAACACAAGTATCGCTCTGAACGCATTAATTTACTGTGGTATCGCAGTATCAGCGATATACGCGATAAAGTTGTTACCCTCCTCCACAGATAGTGAGATGCTGCTTTTCTATCTCAGTAAAATGTTCTCGAATCCATTAGTGGAAAGTATCATCGTATTAGCGATGATAGCCGCAGTGATGAGCACAATAGATGCACAACTGGTATTAAGTGCAAGCTGCATGGTCAATGATGTTTATAGATATTTTAGACCAAATCAAAATGATATCCATCTTATCTCTGTAGCTAGATTAGCGAACGTCATCATAGGGATGCTAGCATTATTGGTTTCATTGATTTTCAGTAAATCCGTTGGGACGTTAGCAATTTTTTCATTGACAGGCTTAGGTTCGTCGATAGGACCAGTTATACTGTTCAGCCTATATACGAAAGCAAGGAGTAAGTTTCCAGTATTGTTGGGACTAGTATCCGGAGCCACTGCAACGATACTTTTCACAATTCTTAACACTTCTGATATCCACTACAATATGCTTCCTTCATTATCCATTACGATTGTCGTAATATTGGCTTCGTATTATATGACAGTCTATAAAAGAAAACATAATAACCCCAATAACCGGACTTATACGCTCGACGCATTATAGATTCTTATGAGACATCTTCTTTCGGTTTTGCTGTTGATCACTTTTCTCTGTTCTAGCGCTGACTGCAGTCACACTTCCTCTCCGACAAAAAAAGAAATCGAAAATTTCCTGAATTCCCATAAAAAGAATCCAGATGCCATATTGAACTTCAAGGATCACTTTGGGGAAAAACTTGTAGATGTCGATTTCTCGGGATTCAATATGAGGAATGCTCTATTCGAGGGTATGACAATAGAGAATGCATCCTTCAACAATACAGTTCTTTCGAACGTCATGCTAAAAAATACTGTAATCAGCAATAGTAATTTTGGTGATGCAATTGTCTATGGTGGCAGCATCATAGACAGCAAAATAGAAGATATCTCGCTGGTTTCTTCGGATCTGAACAATATCAATATTGAAAACTCAAACATTCATGGGATCACGTCAATCAAAAGTCACCTGCAGTATCTGTCTGTGAAGGATAGCAAGTTTGGGAAATTAATTCTAAAAAATACCGAAATCATAGATGGTATATTGGAAGGAATGACAATCACGGGCGCGAATATCAGGGACAGTAATCTAGCTGAAATAAAAATCAGTAACTCCAGTATTATGACTTCCGTAATAGCGAAATCAGATTTCACTAGAGCAAAGTTATTCGATACAAAAATCGATGATACACTTTTTCATACCGTCAAATTGATCAGATCATACATCCATAACAGTGAGGTGAATGACTCTAAGTTCATCAATTCCGACCTGTCCGGGAGTATCTTGGGCAATTGTCTTGTAAACAAAATGACAATGACAAATTCGAATTTTGAGTACATGCTCATAGATGGGTCCAACTTCACTAATACAGATTTTTCGAATACCTCATTGGAGGGGGCACATATCAGTAATTCAAGATTCTGCAAGAGCTGCTTATGCAACTTACATATACAAAATCTAACGATTGAGGCATCACAGTTCTTTGACTCGGAAGTAAACAATACGGAACTGTACAAAAGCGAATTAGTGGACGTCTCATTCAGAAATACACGCATCTCAGATTTCAGTATCTACAACTCCAACGTCTCAGATGCAATCTTTTTGGATGTTGATGGTCAAAAAATCAAATTCGAACACTCTGAATTGCAGAACTCATTCGTACAAGGACGTTTTATCAATCTAGATATAAACAAATCACAGCTTTCAAATGACCAAATCAGGGATTCTACTCTCTCTCTATTAAACATGACTGATTCCTCGTTCACCATAAGCAACATTCATGGAACATCAGTCGATAGAAGCAGTTTCCTTATGAACTCACTACGCGAAAGCTCAATAAAGAAATCAAAGATTACAAACTCCAGCTTCTCCAGGAACTCACTTGGCTTGTTCGACCTGAAAGATACATCGTTCGGTAGGAGTATATTTCTGGAAGAGATTCAGTATGAAAATTCCGCGAGTTTAAGACAGAGTGGCGCTATCATTGGACTAAAAGAATTGGCAAGCATCATAGCTAGTGGTGATCGTGACTTCAGAGGAGTAAACTATTCAAATATCGATTTCAGAAATACGGAATTAAGTAATGCTGACTTCACAGGAGCAGTACTTAGAGGAAGTGCTTTTAGTAAGCACACAACACGAAATGTCAAATTCAAAGATGCCAACTTGGAGAAAACGACTTTCGAAGAGTAAAATACAATACGATCCCAAAAGCAAACAATGAAAAGAAAAGGAATATTATTTATTATTTCCTCCCCATCTGGAACCGGGAAGACTACAATAGCGAACTTCTTAGTCACTCAAGATGAAAATATTCAACGATCTGTGTCATTCACCACTAGACAGCCTCGAGGGAATGAAAGATATGGTATGGATTATTATTTCGTGGACACTGATGAGTTTCATAAGCTACTAGCTGAAGGGAAAATGCTAGAACACGCACGGGTCCTACAAAATTATTATGGGACCTCCAAGGAATATATAGAAAATACACTTGAAGCTGGTGTTGACGTCCTATGCTGCATCGATTGGCAAGGGGCTGATCAGGTTCGTCAGAAGGTAAGTAGCGTTTCCATATTTTTGCTGCCCCCGAGTCTGGAGGAATTAAGAAGAAGACTCATGAGTAGAGGTACTGATACCAAAGAGGTGATTGAGTACAGACTGAAAGAAGCTCTGGAAGAAGTAAAACATTTCTCAAAATACGATTATGTTATAATCAATGATGACCTACAAGAAACTAAACAGAAAGCACTTGCGATAATCAGAGCAGAGAGAGAAAAATTGAAAGAAAATCAGGTACAGATAGAAAAGTTCGTTGCAACACTTATAAGCTGAGGTAGTGGATTTTACTTTCCCCTACCTCTATGCATCCCTTGTGAGATCAGCGATTGAGCTTTGAGTCTCAGTTGCCATATTCCTATTTTGGAGAAGTTTGTTCCCATAAGATGTTTAAGGGTTGTCATATACTGCATGTTTCTTCTTATCACCATACTAGTCCATTTTCCCTGAGGTTTAGCTATTCCAACAATCCTAGCATCATATTCTAAGCGCTGGTTAGGCTGTTCTAGATCTATACTACGGTAGTACTGTGCTTTGATCTTCTCATGCTTCTCTTTGTGGTACTCTCGATGATCCCCCTCCTCCACGGAATCAGATAAGTAATCCCTACCTGCGGAGCTGTAAATTACAAAAAACCCGATAACGACAATAAGTACTATGGCTGTGACCGCGATTATTACATACAACAACTAGACCCCCTGGTAAAATCCCAATCCCCTTAACAGCACGCTCTCCAAGAAAAGAAATCTAATAAAGTCTCTTGATTGTTCGATTCCTCTACTGTCTACAATTGAAACCGTGTATTGAATCTTTGGATAAAGGTTACGTGGAATTTCGAATAATTTTTCTAATCCAGCACCCTCGTATTGAGTAGCAATGCTTCCAGGAAGTATGGCGAACGCACCACTCCTTATCGCTGTGTATCCCAAATTCTCGAAATTTCCTATTTCCACATACCTATCTATCTTTAATTTTACCATAACATCTTTAATTATAGCTCCTATTTGACTATTCAAGTTCGGCACTATAAAAGTGGAGTGTTTCTTCGCAATTTTCAGGATAGTATTCAAGTTACCGCCCTTGCTAATCAGTTTTTCAACCCTACTGCCTCTAGCAAGACACAGGTACAATCTATCTGATGCAAAGTTTACCCCTCTGAGATTAGAGTTACTCTTCTTGTCGTGCACTGAAATCACAATATGCGCACCTTTTTCTGAACTCTTAAGCAACTCCTTGGACGCGCTGAAATCCGCAGTGATAATGATTGATTGTTCTTTCGCATATTCACGGATGATCTTCCTAACTGGGAGACTTAAACTACTATCCACAACGAGATGCAGATCTGATATCGAAAAACCTACGGAAGAATAAAACAGTATTAACAGAATGAAAAGCTTACGCATGATCAAAATTATAGGTAGCGAATCGGATTGATAACTACTCTAGTAGTATATCCTTGGGTACAGTTTGCGAAATAGATGGGAATGATAAGACTATGACAGAGAAACATAAATTAAGAAACTGTTCATAGATTATCTACTGTGCTACTTAAAAAGCTAGTATAATATAAGCTTACGGAGTATTAACGAAAATGGACACTGACGAGGTCACGATAAAGATACAGGCTACGGTCAAAAGCAGTGGGGGCCCCAATGGAATATTGATTTCTTCGGAGCCCAGAAGTTTTATCTACGATCCTGGTTATGTCTCCACGGCTTCGTGTAAATCTGAGATCACCTTCGTAGACGGTGAGGAGGGTGTACTCTTGTACAGAGGTTACCCTGTAGATGAACTTGCTACTCAATGCGATTTTCTTCGAGTCGTATACCTACTTCTGTATGGTGAACTCCCAGACCCTGTCCGCGCAAAAGAATTCCGTACTTTGATTCAGAATTTTCCACAGCTTCCAGATTGCGTCCTCGAGAATATTTGCTCCTTTCCAAGGGATGCACATCCCATGGTGATTCTGATTTCTGCTTTTGCAGCCCTGGCTTCTGCTCACCATGACTCTGACTTCGAGACGCACAAAGAAGTGCTAATCGCTAATGTGCCAAGACTTGTAGCATATATTTATAGATATATTACTTCTCAGGACTTCATACCGCCTGATGCATGCCTTTCCTACGTTGGGAACTTTTTTTATATGATGTTCGGGGAGAAAAAACCTGATTATGAAAGCATCTTAGATAAGATTCTGATTCTACATGCAGATCATGAGCAGAACGCTTCCACATCGACTGCTAGGATGGTTGTTTCTTCTGGTGCAAGCCCAATTGCTGCAGTCAGCGCTGCAACGGCTACGTTATGGGGTCCACTGCACGGCGGTGCAAATGAGAAAGTCCTGCACATGCTGGGAGAAATCGAAAAACAAGGTGGGAGCGTGGAGGAATTCATTGAGCGCGTCAAAAGAAAAGAAGAAAGACTAATGGGTTTCGGGCATAGGGTCTACAAGAACTATGATCCCAGAGCGGTAATTCTGAAGAGTACGGCTCAGGATATTTTAAAGGGAAGTTCTTCTATTCTGAGTATCGCAAGCAAACTTGAAAGTATTGCTTCCAATGATGAGTATTTCATAAGTCGCAAGCTCTATCCGAATGTAGATTTCTACTCGGGAATAATACTCAATGCATTAGGGATTCCAACATATATGTTTACACCTATCTTTGCTCTCGCAAGGACGTCTGGCTGGGTCGCCCAGATAAAAGAGTTCCTAAGTGACAAGGAGCAGAAAATCGCTAGACCTAGACAGATTTATATAGGTAAACCCTTCAGGAAAGTTGCCTCACAGAGTGAAAAACTCTAGCACACAAGAGGATGGAATTTCATCCATATTTTCCCGGATACGCTTATTGAGTGTTACATGGTTCAGGCCGGCCACACCGGCGTAGCGAAAACTAAGAAGTTCTACTGGTAATCTCAACCAGATCTTGCACTATTGCTTCTATTCTTGAGATGTTCGAACCCTCACCGATGATTCGGATCACGTTCTCAGTTCCTGATTTTCTCAACACGATTCTCTCGTCCCCAATGACATTTTTGCTGATATATTGTTCAGCAGCAACCAGCTTCAGGTGACCATCAGAAGAACCAAGATCAACATTTCTAAGAATCCTGGGAATAGGAGTAAAGTTCGCTGTGATCTCACTAGCTGAAGCTCCATCAATCACCATCAAGTGGAGCAATTGTAGAGCAGCAATGAGTCCATCGCTCGTATTGACGTAGTCCCTTATTATTATGTGGCCGGAAGGCTCCCCACCTAAGTTAGCACCGGTTTCTATCATTCGTTTTAGGACCTCTCTATCCCCCACATTACTTCTGACCGTCCTCAAACCAAGACCATGAAGAAAATTCTCAAGAGCCATCGAACTCGCAACCGTAAGGACAACAGTGCCACTACTCAACCTACCCAGTCGTAGAAAAAGTCTAACAATACTGGCAATAAGCTGGTCTCCATCAATGACATTGCCATTTTCATCAGCGACTACTAAGCGATCACCATCTCCATCGAATGCAATTCCGATGTGTGCCTTCTCCCGTTTTACACGCTCCTGCATTCCCTGCGTGTGCATAGTACCACAGTCTAAGTTGATATTATTTCCGTTCGGAGCATTGTTTATAGTCACGACTTCCGCACCGAGTTCCCAGAAGACACTTTCAGCAATCTTATACATAGATCCATTTGCACAATCCAGGAGAATCTTAATACCCTTAAGAGATAGATCTGAAGGAAATGCACGCTTTATGAATTCCAGATATCTACCAGTGACATCATCTAGTCGTTTTGCCTTACCGAAAGACTCATTTGTCGTATTGATTTTCTTATGAAAGTTTTCCTCTATGAAGGACTCGTCATCCGTGGATATTTTAAGCCCCCTATGATCGAAGAACTTGATTCCATTATCACGGAACTCATTATGAGAAGCTGATATCATAACTCCAAATGCGCACCTCAAGGATACCGTCAACATGGAGACACACGGCGTAGGGACCGGTCCAACGATGATGGCATTCATTCCGAGTGAGAGCAATCCAGCAACAAAACAGGACTCAAATACATATCCAGAGAGTCTAGTATCTTTCCCGATGATTGCGGTATTTCCGTAATTCCTGAACCTCAGAGCTGCTAGTTTCGCTACTTGCAAGACACTCTCAGCGCTCATTGGAAAAGCATTAGCCCTACCTCTGATGCCATCAGTACCGAATAATTTTACCATTTCAATATTTCACGACACGAATATTTTCATGTAGATCAGCACTGAACTTCTTTATCTCTTTCTCTAACTTAGCTGGATATATGAGCTCTACAAGCCTACTGTGCAAATCACTCATATCTAGATGAATTAGCAGTATAAGGTTGTTCTTTTTTATTTCTATACTTCCAGTGGAAAGGAATAATTTTTTTCGTTCTCCAGGAGCCAAATCCGAAAGTTTTCTGAAAAACATCGATTTATAAAATCCAACGACTTTCGACTTCTCAGATATCTCACCCTTGTAGTCAAGATCTAGAATCAGTTCGTTTTCCTTATCCGCAACCAGAAATCGACTTCCCTCTATTGGATCAGAAATTTTTCCTACAGGGAGCTTGGAGATCGTTTTCTTGATCTCTGGAGCTAGCTCATCTAGCTTCATCCAACCTAGATCTTTCCGACTGCTGCCATCAGCATCGATCTTGGTTAGCTTGACGGTATTTTTATTCCTTAGCAAGCTACGTTTCATGTTGAGCAAGTCTTCCTGACTAATTTGAATCCTCGGCTTAATAACTTGTTCAACCACTTCAGCGAAAAGAACTTGTTTCTTCAGACAATCCCTAAAAAGTTCTGTGAGGCTCGTTTCCTTCACACCTAGACTTTTGAGTCTATTGATAGCAGCATCGTACTTTTGCTGGGAGAATCGGATTCCGACTTTTTGTGCGTACTGGTTATACAGTTCTAGATCTATCATTTCCTGGAGAGCAGCCTTATATGAGGTAGCAGTCTTTCCACCAAGCATCCCAAGGATCTCCTGATAATCACGTACATCCTGATTTGAGATAGTGACATTTCCAACAAGCGCAGCAGCCTTGACTTCCAGTGAATGACATGGTGCGAAACACAAGAAACAGAATATGATGAGATATCTTAGTTTAGTCATTTTACGATAACATTTCCTCTATACGGAGCACTTCATTATATTTTGCTACCCTCTCAGAGCGGCTCAAGGAACCAGCTTTCAAGAAGGTACCACCACCACAAGCAACAGCCAGATGCGCTATTGATACATCCTCAGTTTCACCGGAACGATGCGAAATCACAACCTTGTAACCGTTTTCCTGAGCTAATTTTATAGTTTTAACTGTTTCTGTGATTGTACCAATCTGATTAATCTTAATTAGTACCGCATTTGCAACACCATCTGCGATACCTCTAGAGAGTATTTCAGAGTTCGTAGCGAATACGTCATCACCTACGATATTCATTTTCTCAGATAGCTTGCTTGTTACTTTCTGCCAAGCCTGCCAGTCACTTTCGGAGACAGGATCCTCAATCGAAATAATCCCATATTTTGCTGCTACACCACTGTAGAAAGCGATAATTCCATCCGTGTCCATGACTTTCCCATCAATGTTATAAGCTCCATTTTCGAAAAACGTTGATGCAGCAGCATCCAGAGCTATTTTCACATACTCGGCGTCGTTCGCGATGGCCTCCCGAATGAGTACCAACACCTCCTCAGTATTAGAAAGATCAGGAGCAAAACCTCCCTCATCACCTACATTGATACTCTTTCCGTGTTGCTGGAGCAAGCATTTCAATCTGTGAAAGATTTCTGCTGCCTTCTCCATACTTTCCCTGAAAGTCGGTAGACCAACTGGGCAAATCATAAACTCCTGGATAGCGAGTCGATTATCAGCATGCATCCCACCATTTATGACATTCAGCATTGGAGTAGGTGGATAATAGGTGAAATCACCCTTACCACCGCAAATCAGTGAATTGAAGAGACTGCAAAGCGGGACTTCCATTACCTTCGCGTGAGCTTTGGAGACTGCAAGCGATACGGCAGTAAGAGCATTTCCGCCAAGCCTGGACTTATTTGGTGTGCCATCCAATTCAATCATTAGCTGGTCTATAGCGGACTGATCTTCGATGCTCTTACCCTCAAGTGCGGGCGCAATGACATCTCTGATGTTCACTATCGCCTTCAACAACCCTCTTCCCGCGAGTCGGCCCTCATCACAATCTATGAGCTCACACGCTTCCAAAGACCCTTTGGAAGCTCCAGAAGGAGCTATCGCCCTCCCAATCCTACCATCACTCGTAATGACCTCAACCTCGAGCGCGGGACAGCCTCTACTATTAAACACCTCACGAGCTTTGATCTCTCTTATGCAGTACACCACCGAGAATCCTGAATTACACTTGTTTGTTTTGCTTATTTCTGCTAAGCAGTATTTTATCAGTTTACAGAAGAATATGGAACATTACACTCACATCAAACAGCCGCAAGACTTTCCTAGGGAAGTAAATGTCATTGTGGAAATCCCATCTGGTAGCAGTGGTGTGAAGTATGAGATTGGACGTGGTGGCATTTTACATGTCGATCGCTTTATACCGGTGAGCATGTATTATCCGTGTAACTACGCGTTCATTCCGAACACATTAGGTGGGGATGGAGATCCTCTAGATGTCTTGGTAGTGACTCGTGCACCTTTGATGCCGGGTTCTCTCATTCAGGTGAGGATGGTGGGGGCATTTGTCATGAGAGACGAAAAAGGTGAAGACGAGAAATTACTTGCGGTCCCAGCCTCAAAGGTTGATCCTTACTATAGTAATATAACTGCTCATACAGACTTTCCTGAAATATTCCTGAAGCAGATTGAGCACTTCTTTGAACATTACAAAGACCTTGAAAGTGGAAAATTCGTTGAAGTTGTAGGTTGGAGCGGTCCTGACGCTGCTCAGAAATTAGTCACGGATTCTGTGAAGAGTTGGTGAGATGATATCTCAGCTGTCCCTATTTGGATGTCCAGCTTTAGTATCACGATCTCCTCTGTGCACGTTGGTTTCTGTACCTAGTGGAAACTCTTTTGAGTGAATATTGCTCATGAGCTTTCATGACTCTGATAGGAGGATTTTCGTCTTAGGGGGGATTGGGCTGATCGGTGCGATCGCTGTATCTGGGAGATTTTTCAAGCTTCAGATACTGGAGAATGAGAAATACAAGCTGTTATCGGATCAGAACAGGATACGCACTGTGCTTGTCCACGGTCCTCGAAGGATCGTCGTCGACTGCGATAGAATCGAAATCGCCGGAAACAAAAAGATATACAATATAACATGCACTCCATCCGAAATAATGGATAAGGCATACATCTTAGAGTGGCTGACACAGGTATTCGACCTCTCCGAATCTGAAACAGCCGCACTCAGAAATAAAATCCATGGCACTGAAACATTCATTATCAAGACACCATTAGGATGGCAAGAAATTAGCTTATTAGAGTTCAAGTCAAATCAGCTGCAAGGAATAAGAATCAATAAGGAATACTTCCGTACTTATCCATTAGGAGCAGCGATGGCGCACATCATAGGCTACACAGTCTACGACTCCAAAGAAAAGAAATGTAAGGGCATCATAGGTTTGGAGAAATTATATGAATCAAGTATTCAAAGAGACGCCGAGATTATAAAGAAAGAAGTAGATTCGAGAGAGAGATATAGGAGGGAATTAGAGCGTTCGAGAATAAGTAATCCAGATATCGAGTTCAAAGTATCTATGTCCGCAAAACTACATGAATTTATTTATGAACTCATCTCCAGACACAGGGCAGCTGTGTGCATCATGGAAATACCATCAGGGAAAATCAGAGCAATGGTGAGTTCACCATCATACGACAACAATATTTTCTCCAGCGGAATAATTTCCCAAAAACAATGGGCAGATCTCAATACCGATCCAAATAAACCACTTTTAAATAGGACAATCTCAGCAACCTTCCAACCCGCGTCTACTTTCAAGCCAATTGTCGGACTCGCAGCATTAGAAAGTAAAATTATCGATGAAGAGTATACTATCAATTGCACTGGTTCGATAAAGATAGGAAATAGAAAATTCCATTGCTGGAAAAGATTCGGGCATGGGAAAGTTAATCTTACAAGGGCAATAGCTGAGTCGTGCAACGTATACTTTTACAAGATAGGGCGCAAAATCAGTGCAGAGGAGATCATTGGTTTTGCTGAAAGATTTGGTCTCGGGACACAGACTTTCACAAATATGAAAGAAGAAAGATATGGTATTCTTCCGGACATGGAATGGCGTAATAAGTACCTAACTCAACCTCTAGGACGAGGAGATATAATCAATATTTCAATAGGCCACGGATATCTATCAGCGACTCCGATACAGCTCGCAGTGATGGCAGCAAGACTCGCAACAGGAAGACAGATTCTACCTACTTTCGATGATACTGCCAGCGAAATATTTCCGCAGATAAACATAAATCATGAACATTTAGCTACGGTAAGACGAGGCATGCTCAATACATTCAGCAACACGGGGACGTGTAGAAATTTCACATCCGAAATGGGTAAGATATCAGGAAAGACAGGTACGGGTCAGATTAGGGGCAGGATGAATGAGGATCACTTCTATAGAGGATCCAACTCCCTTTTTATTGGATATACAACTAATGTGCAAGACACAAATCATGCTATTTCTGTGGTGATAGAAAAAGCTGAAGATATATCTGCATCCTCAGTGGCCGTCAAAGCACTTAGATATATGGACAAGAGGAGCCAGCCATGAGGGCTATTAATAAGGATTTTCACGATCTCAGGAAGCCACTTTTGGATCCAGCAGTTTGGGTTTACTGCTGTTGGTTATTGAAAGCAGTAATCCTTAATAGGATTGCAATCCCAGCTAGTGAAGAGCGATACAAGGATCATCGTTCCTCACAGTAATTACTTGAAATGTAATACTGGACTTCTATCTAATAGCTGTAGGAATTCCCGATAACTTGGATTTTTATCCAGATTCTCATTTAGGTAAAATTGCAATTCATTCAGATTGCGCGTATAGCTGTCAGACGAAATCCTTCCTTGGTGTCTGAGCATAATGAGGTAGATCATATATGTATTCAGCACATCTATCTCGCAGTAATATTTGATCTCATTTATTTTACCCTGGTCGTACATGGATACTACATTTGCGCCGTCGATACCAAGCTTCCCCGGAAGCCCGAATGCGACACAAAGCTCACTCATTTTCATCCTAGCTGAACTTCCATAGTCAGAAAGCACCTCGATAAGATCAGTGTGCCAATCTGCGCTATATCTGTTATTGTAATTGCTCCATTTATCCCCTGAGTAGTAAAAATCCCTTGCAACGATCCCGTAACGCATAGCTTTATACTTCAGAACTGATAGATCGAAGGCTCTACCATTGTAGGAAACCAATCTAGGAAGCGATTTGCAAACATGATCGAAAAAAAACTGAACCAATTCCTTTTCGGCATAGGATTCAATATCCCCGGATGCAATTTTTTTCAGTTCAAGGAACTCATAACCATTTTTCACTGCCAAAGTTGCCTTAAGCAATGAGACAACTATCACCTTATGGAAAGGCTGTCTAAGAAAAGGATTTTTACCATCAGTGATTCTCAGATGATAATCTTCCATCGCACTCCTCATTTCATCAAGATTGTCGCTCTTGCAACCGGTGAGTGCAGCACAGAGGTCAGTATCGGGAATAGTCTCTACGTCAAATACGACAACGGAATCCATAACTTCTTACCTTAAAAGGAAACTACTACATCACTAGATGGATCAACTTTCTAGCGCTTCTTATTTTTGGGGTGTCCAAACGCGCTCACACTGAAATAACAAATCAGAAAATAACGACCACTTAGTCTGTCACAGCATCGCGCAATTTTTCCAGTACTGCTTCTCTACCAAAGATATCCATTATCTCAACCACTGATGGTGAACTCTCCTGGCCTATTAGTGCTAACCTCAGATTTGTATAGACTACCTTAGCCGGAACTGAGGAAGATGAAATATACTTTCTCAATGTCTCCTTGAGACTGAAATTCCAATCAGCTCCTTGCAACACTCCTAATAGATCCACTAGCAATGATTTATCGACTACTGACACAGGAACAACATTCTTCCAGCAGAATTCTAAGCTATCCTTGAGTTCAATAAGTGAACTACATTTTTTCCTGAAAAGTTCAACGAAAGCATTAAATGAATCAAGTGAAACCACAAGTTCAACTTTTACCAGATCCAGCACCTCTGATGCGATCCTATCAACTGGAAGAGTTCTTATGTAGTATGCATTCAGATGGTGGAGCTTCTCATTATCGAAGCGCGCCGGAGACTTACCGATTCCAACAATATCGAAAAGAGCAATTGCTTCCTCAATAGAAAATATCTCCTTATCTCCATGAGCCCAGCCCAACCTAAGTAGATAATTAAACATCGCCTCAGGAAGAATACCTGCCTCCTTATACGCTATGACATCGACAGCACCATCTCTTTTCGAGAGCTTAGCCCCGTGAGTGTTATGAATGAGTGGTATATGTGCAACATTAGGAAAAGACCAACCCATTGCCTCATATATCAATTTCTGAGTAAAGGTGTTCGTAATATGGTCGGAACCCCTTATTATATGTGTCACGCCCATATCGTGGTCATCCACAACTACCGCAAGCATATATGTTGGACTTCCATCCGATCTCAGAATCACTACATCATTGATATTTTTCGTTTCTGTTGAAATATCCCCCAGAATCAGATCGGTAAATTGTACAGCCGCACCATGCATGATCCTGAGACGTATTGCACCGTCTTTTGTATATGCCTTACCGCTCTCCAGAAGAGCAGATGCCACCGCTTTATGTCTTTCAACATTCGCGGACTGATGTACAATGCCATCATACTTCAAAGCAAGCCAGGAAAGACCATCTAAAATCGAATCTAGGTAAATAGACTTCGATCTAGCAGCATCGGTATCCTCTATTCTCAGTAGGAATTTACCTCCACGCTTCCTTGCATACAGGAAATTAAACAAGGCTGTCCTCAATCCCCCAATGTGCAGATTCCCTGTTGGAGAAGGCGCAAATCTTGTGATTACAGTCACGCTTATCATTTAAGAGCAATCGTTCTCAAAACGTTAGCACCGCGCCTTTATCCGCACAAGAGTGAGATTCCAGAAACGAGATCTGTGACTTTCCTACAAAACCACATACTCAAAAGAGAATTTTCATCCATCAGAGAAGAAATGAATCGCAAGAGAAAGGATCAGATATATAAGATATATATATTAGATTCAACTCAAGAGCTGGATGAAGGCCAACTTAGAACTGAGCATCAAGCAGATACCCGCTCTTACTACAAACATGTCTAGACTGTCACTAGAATCTCCCACTGCATTTTAGGAAAAGCCAAGATAATTATTCAGCTTCTAGAAGATAAAAAATTCGTCAGATTGCTGACGTGCCTGAAGAGGATTAAAAGGGTCGCTGTGAGTATAGGCAAGAAGACGTAAAGATCGAAAGTCACATAAGAAACGATTGCACCAACAAAACAAGCAGAAAGTGACGCAATAAACGGATATCTAAAAATCGCGAAAACCACCAGCCAAACATATGAAACAATGAGAAACACTACTGGATTCAAAGCAAAATATACGCCCATCATTGGTGCAACTCCTTTACCGCCTTTGAAAGCAAGATAAACAGGAAAAACATGCGCAAAGACTGATACAAGACCAATTACTGAGGCAAAAACCTCACCACAATACTTCTCAGCTATGAATACAGGAACTGCAGCCTTCAAGAAATCCAGGAGAAACACAATAGAACCAGCTTTCAAGCCTGCAACACGGGTGACGTTAGTAGCCCCAGGGTTTCCGGAACCCTCCGCACGAATATCAACACCAAGGTAATTAGAGATACAATAGGCAAACGGTATCGCTGACACAATGTAAACAAGCATCGCGAAACATAGATAGTCCATTTCAAGCAGACATCAAAAGTATGGATTTTAGCGCAATTGCGGTTAACATTGAAGAGTATCTAAACAGGGCCAAAAGTTGCAGAGTATCAAGAAAGTCGTCAAAGCATTTATTTCAGTTCTGAATTCGAAGAGTTTTTACGCAAACAATCTGGCCATAGATCTAGGCACAGCAAATACTTTGGTCTACGTCGAAAATAAAGGAATTAAGCTTAATCAGCCTTCAGTGGTTGCGCTGGTGGAGGATAAAGGGCGCTTCATACCGTATGCGTTCGGTCATCCAGCGAAACTAATGCTCGGTAAAACACCGGATAAGATCAAGGCAATAAGACCGCTAAAAGATGGTGTAATCGCTGATTTCAGATGCGCCGAAGAAATGATTAAGTACTTCATCAAGATTGTAAACTCTGGAGCATTGATCAATAGGCCAAATATTGTAATATGTGTCCCTTCAGGCTCCACACCAGTTGAAAGGCGTGCCATACAGGATGCTGCAGAGAGTGCCGGAGCAAGGGAAGTCTTCCTAATAGAGGAACCAATGGCGGCAGCAATAGGCGGAGGTCTTCCGGTGACTGAGCCAAAAGGATCCATGATCGTTGATATCGGTGGCGGAACTACAGAGGTAGCTGTGATCTCATTAGGTGGAATAGTTTATTCAAGATCGGTACGAGTCGGCGGGGACGTAATGGATGAAGCAATTATAAGCTATATCAGGAAACACTATAATCTACTCATTGGTGAATCCACAGCAGAGAAAATAAAAAAAGAGCTGGGCACCGTCTACGTTAGAGATAAGGCCCAAGAGCGTTCGATGACATTGCGTGGGCGTGATGTAGTAAACGGTATACCTAAGGAGATCATTCTCACTGAGTCACAAATAGCAGAAAGCTTGGAAGAACCAATATCAGTAATTATTGCAGCAGTCATGGTGGCCCTGGAGACAATTCCGCCTGAATTATCTTCAGATATTGCAAGCTCCGGAATCATGATTTCAGGGGGAGGTGCAATGCTCAGAAATTTGGATTACGTTCTGAGTAATGCTACACAGTTGTCCGTGAGCATCTCCGAAAATCCTCTTGAGTGCGTAGCAATTGGTACTGGAAAGGTCTTAGAATCCTTGGAAACATTTAAGCACGTCTTGTTTAAGCAGGATTAATTAACAAAGGAAGGGCAACACTGCAGGCTAGCAATTAAGCCTCATTACCTCAGATACTGCTACCTCAGATACTGCTATATGACAGCTTAGACTTTATCCTCTTCTGTTTCAAGCTCTTCGTCATCCAGGTCATCGACGAACTCAGATAGATCTTCATCACTATCAAGGTCCTCGAAGTCCTCTTCTTCATAATCAGAGTCATCTAAAAGTGACTCGTCTTCCAATAGAGCCTGCTCTTCCTCTATTGGAAGCGGAGTATTTTCCTCTAATTCTTTAGCCTCTTTCTCCTTACGGATTTTTTCCTCGAATTTCTTGGGGTCGAACGGCTCCTGCGTTGGAATAGAAATAGGATCCATGAGTTTCTTTGTGAAAAAGCTATCCTCATAGTACTTAATCTTCTTAGACCGGATAGGATAAGTAGATTCAATCAATAGAATCTGTTGATCCCGAGGCAACATAATCACCTCTTGAGGTAATAACAGGGCCCTTTGTGTCTCTGAGACGTGCAGCGACCTCGATGCAGGGTTGAGATCCAGAAACTTCGGTTTATTGAGTGACTCCTGAGCAACCGTTTTGTTCCCCACAAGCTGTGAGATCAAGTTTGCTGTCTCAATATTGTTCGCAGCGAAAGTGATCCTATAAGTCGAGTTTGAAAGGAATGAGTTCATTCCAGCTTCTTCATAGATTCCCTTGAGTTGTTCAGTATCTTGGATAATCAAAAAGAGGCGTACGTTATAACCACGGAAATATGCAATACCAGTCTTGAACTGTTCCATCTTACCTAGGGTAGGGAACTCGTCCATCATGAATAGGACGCCGTACGGCTCATCCTTGCTAGGCAGACTTCTACATAGGAACTCTGTTGCCTGCTGGTAGAACACTTGCATCAATGGCTGCAGCCTCGTCAAGTTATCTGGAGTCAAACCGACGTACACAGTTGTAAGATCCTTCTTAAACTGCATGAAGTTGAAATCACTAGTCGCGGTAGTTGTATCGATGAGTGGATTCGCCCACAGTTCTAGGGAGGAGTTCATTGTTGAGATCACGCCAGATCGCTCTTTATCAGCTTTTTGCAAGAATGCAGCTATGTTCATATACGCAACTGGGTGGATCTTTTTACCCATAGTATCCAATGCAACAGCGAGACTATAAGTGACATCATCGCTTCTCATGACCCTTACCACCTCACCGAAGGATTTCACCTTTTCAGGCACGGCAAGGATATAGAGCACTACTCCAAGGAATAGGCTTCGTGCTTCGTTGACCCAGAAATCTTGTTCGGGCATGAGCAGGTTAGCGATCTTTTGTACATCATCGACCATTTGTCCAGGCTTCGAACTCACCCAATCCAGGGGATTATAGCAATGACTCTTACCGTCAGGATCTGCTGGACTCCAACAATAGACCTTTTGACCAATTTTTTTTCGATATCCGCTTGTAAGGTTGAAGTTCTCCAACTTGATATCATGTACCACAACTGAATCCTCCCAAAAAAGGAGGTTCGGGATTACGAATCCCACACCCTTACCTGAACCAGTAGGAGCGAATAGTAATGCATGTTGATATCCACTTGCAATTAAGAAACCTCTTTTATCCTTTCCGAGCAGGAGACCCTTACGACTTCTTAAACCGATTTTTCTGATCTCTCTTTCTGTAGCCCACCTTGCATCACCATGTACAGACTCTTTTTTCTTAAACGGCCTCCAATCCATAATCGGTGCCCGAAGCATGTAGAATCCCACACCTAATATCCCAAATGGGATAGCTAAGGAAACCGCAAGCTTGACTTTCACGGCTGTAGCCCAGGCTTCCCAGTTAGTGAAGAGATTATAGATATACGTGAATATCGTAGGCCACAACCTCATAGGAAACTTATCTAGAGTAGGTTGCAAGCTATGGAAATCCAAATACGCTATACCCCAGACAGAAGCTATAAAAATAGCTGCAGATATGTACAGAGCCAGGGCAAATATGAAGGCTATGAGAAAAAATATTGTTACGATATTCCTAAACTGTCGCATAATATAACCTTAGCTCATCAAACGTCCCATGGAATTTATACATTACTGTTTCTCAACTCGCGTGTGAACAACAACTTCGATACGAATCTTTTCCCGTGCTCATCCCTTTTCAACTGAACAATAACATCTATTACATTTATTATATATTCCCTAACCTGGACAGGAGGGATACCCAAACCAGCCTGCATCACCATAAGTTTCAGCTGTTCTATAGCCATGTTTGGAGTATCTGCATGTAATGTAGCGATAGAGCCCGGGTGACCAGTATTGATCGCCCTTAAAAAACCGAAAGCCTCAGTACCTCTGAGCTCACCAACAATAATCCTATCCGGGCGCAAACGCAAGCAGGCCTCTATCAGATCTTGCGTAGTGACGTTGGCTCTACCCTGCCCCCCTTTGGAGGAAACCAAATGCACTCTGTTCGGGTGTTTTGATAATACAACCTCTCTTGCATCTTCGACCGTGATAATCCTCTCATGAGAAGGTATCTCCTGCATTAAGCTATTAGCAAAAGTTGTCTTCCCGGTGGATGTACCGCCACTAATGATGATATTTTTCTTTCCCACGACCGCGGTAGCAAGAAACTCTTTAATCTCACCACTGTCCAGCATGCATTTCAATCGGTCGTCTAAATCGGTGGAGGAAGATGCACTCTTCAGCACCTCAAAGGCACCCATTCTATCATAATCCGCTAGGGAGAGCTGGACACTGCTAGGCTTCCTTATGGACATAACGACTGTCCCACTTTCAGCTGCAGGGGGCAGGACTATCTGAATTCTACACTCATTAGGAAGCGTCGCAGAGAGTAATGGATACTCACCACTGACACTTTGTTCAGTTGCTTGGGCAACCAACTTTGCAAGTCCCTTAAGATGCTGAAAGTCCAAGACAGGAAGTTCAGAGCGAGTGATTTCACCATTTTTCTCGATCCAAATTTCTCCTGGTTTATTTACCGAGATCTCATTTACATCTGCATCTGAAAAAATTTCGTCCAGTGGCTCCAAATACTTGTTAAGTGCAGTGTGTTGCATATATTCCTACTCAAGAACCTTATACTCTTGGAAAGAAGATTTAGGAAAGACGATATCCTGATCAACAAATACTTTGAGCTTAGCACCCTGATTAATCGTAATCGTAGGATTGGCATTCGCCATACGTTTAACATAATCAGTGACCTGCTTGGATGCGTCCTGGACAGCTTGTATTCCAATAATAGCGCCAGCCGAACCCTTTGCTTTTGAACCATCATCATCTACGTCATCATTTTTCTTTACTAATGGTCTTTTCGGAGTACTAACTGTGACTTCAGAAAGTTTCTTATCTGCACCCATGATCCTATCCACAATTATTCCGCTAGCAACTCTGGCAGTAGCAAGCAGGATAGAGGTACTCATGACGTTAGAGACCTTACTGTTGACAACGCCTCTGACACCCGCACGACCAAGTGGATCCACACCCGCGAAGTTACCCAAGGTGATATCTATCCCATTTGGAAGAATGATACGTGTCCAGACGATGTTCACCCTGGATTGGTTGAACGAAATATCCGACGAATAAGAACCTATCAACCTCGAACCTCTAGGTATTAAGATTAAGTTTCCTGATTCAGAGAATACATCTCTACTGACTACAGCTCTAACTTTCGCCTGTAGGTCCGTATTTATTGCCGTTTCGAGGACAGCATCTAGCATCTTTCCTTCAGCGAGGACATAATCCAGGTTACCGAGATAAGTCGCCACAGTCTGATTTTGAGTTCTTTGTAACGCCTTATCCTCTAGAGGAGTAGTATCGGTCTGCTGCAATGACTTCCTTAGATCGCCCAACTTGCTCGGATCGAGCATGCTACTCGGATCAGAGAAATTTATTCCACTTGATTCTCCATCAGGAGATTGAGCGCCGCCACCACCAAAAACCAACATTGGAGTTGTTCTATCATATCTATACTTACCACCAGCAACGACCTTAGTAGGTGGATCCATAGGACTACTCCCGGATGGGGTACCAGGCGGTAGAAAGGATGGGAGAGCGGGTGCAGATCTCTCCGCAGTAGGAGCTTCAGGCTGCTGAGGAAGTGGCATAGGAGGCAACTTTGGAAGCTCAGGCAACTTTGGCGGAAGAAGAACGTGATTAACATCATCATCTTTAGGTAAAATGAAAGAACTTTTTTCGGATTTCTTCACTTCCTTAGTATCGATGACCTTTTCTTCCGAAGCAGGATGAAATGTTCTATCCAGCTCCTTATCTTTATCCGCATTACCGGCGAAAAACTTGTACGTAAAAAAAAATCCTATTGCAACAAGAACGACATAGATAACTTTTTTCTTGAAACCACCACCCCTTTCTCCAGAAGTTCTGTCCTTAACTTCTACAGACTCATCTCCTATGCTGAATTCTTCTACGTCGTTATCGTATCTTTCTTGCATAATCGACTACTCCAAATCATTATTTACTACTTCCAAAACAGAACTCCGATAGCGCAAATGTAACTTCTTGTGTACTCCCTCTATGACCACGTATTCCTTGAACTTCCACATCTTTGCCTGAGTCTCGCTTCTATCTGGATTAACGACAAACACTCTCGGTATTTTATCTCCCTTGAATTTAAAGAAAGTAAGATTAGTGTTATTCATGATTTCTGCAATCTCGAACTCAGCTTTACCTTGAACAGAGTAGTTCCGGCGAAGTACATCATAACTGAAATCATATAATTTCCCGTTGAGGGATAGACCTTCTTTTGGGTTTTCCTTATTGGAGTCTGCAACTTCATCTGGATAATAGAACCGCACTACGTAGTTTACTTGATTGGATTTTTTTGTCTCTTCTAAATGATCATCACTATCGCTAAACAGGTCAAAGACATAAGTATGCCTATCTGTCACCACAACCATGTTAGTGGATAGACCTTTCTCCAACGGGCGCAGGAATATTTTATTTCCTATAGGGTTCATGTTCCAACCCACACTACCACCTATAGCGATTGTCTTAACTTTTTCCTTATCGGAGAACTCTATGAAGGACTGGTATCCATAACCTGTATCTATCCTGAAGATTGCATCCCTCGAATAGACCAGAGTTTTTATTCTATCATCAGATAAAGAACTATCATTTGCTGATGCGGAAGAAAGCAGCAGCAGCATTACAGAGAAAACCTTACGAGCGATCATCATCTACCTGAAAAGAAACAACAACAAAACCGAGAGGATTCAACTGTCTATCCTCCTCTGAGAGCTCAAGGTCCATGTAGGTATAACCTAGAGATATAAGGCGATCCACAGTTCTAACCCTACCATTGCTAGTAGCAAAACTTATGGAAATTCTAATTTGGATCGTGTCCTTGTCCAGATGCCTAATGGATCTAATCTCATATTTAGAATCCACAACGTCCGAATAAGCATTCAGAGGACTCGCGGGATTGTCCAAATCCAAAGATGACTTGAAAAAACTGTACACTTCAGGACTCGAGAATACTCTGACGGTAGTGTAATAATCGTAGCGATACGTAGCAGGGTGGAAAACCTCTCTTGCCTTCACATACTGCGTAGCAAAATAATTCGTTATAGCCCTATTTGCAGAATATTCCTTGACAGTCGCTGGATCGAGGTGAGTAACAATCCCACTCTTTTTCGAAACCTCAATGACAAACGGCTCTATGGTCCTGGAAGTACTGACTGCGAATAAAGTAAAGACGGATAATACAAGAACTAACAAGACACCAAGACTCATTACTATGAGGAAGTTTCTTTGCAGCGTAACGCGCCCGACACGCTCCTCATACCAATGCTCTACTTTCTGACTTTCTTCGCTTTTACCCTTAAAAAAACTTGCCATGAATCGTCAACACCATCGAGTACTATCTCTAACAACAGTTTCTTACTTAAAAACTAATCGCAATTGACCCTTATTACACACTTCCGGAGTCAAGACTACCTATAAAATAAAACGAACTGTCCAGCGTAAGAAGAAGGAACAACAGTTAGATATACTACATCATTTCACGGGAAGCTACATGGTTGCTGTTTGAGAATGGGATAAAGACAATGAACATCTTTCAACACCCAGAGGATGTGAGATACTTTCTTCGAAGCCCCTCAAGCAGTGAAAAGATGCCCCAAACGTTCAGATTTTGTGCGCAGGTACTTGAAGTTATGTGGATTACTGCGCGTCGTGAGTGGAACCCTATGCGTGATTTTTATTCCAGCAGCTGTAAGCTGTTCAATTTTTCTTGGGTTATTAGTAATGAGTCTCACTTTTTGTACACCAAGGTCATCAAGCATTTGTTTAGCTATTGAGAAGTCACGTTCATCATCTTTGAAACCTAGCGCAAGATTCGCTTCGACTGTATCTAGGCCTTTCCTAGACTGCAGGTCATAAGCTCTGATTTTATTTACCAATCCGATTCCTCTTCCCTCCTGTAGAAGATACAGTAAAATTCCACCTTGCGGGTCATCGAGCATCCTAATAAGGGAATCATGTAATTGATCTCTACAGTCACATGACAAGCTGGCTAGCAGATCACCGGTATAACAGGAAGAATGGATCCTCACCAACGGTTCTTCAGACTCCATAGGATCTCCTACTACGATTGCGTAGTGTTCCTTCAGGATAGATCTATAGCATACCATCTTCGACTTTATATCATTTCTCAAATGTATCGTCGCCTCTGAGACGCGAGAGACTTTTTGTTTTCCTATAGCACTTCTAATACTCTCCAGATCGAGAATCTGTAGGCCCTGAGTCAAGGCAAAATCACGTATACCTGCATCGTCCTCGAAACAAATTTGGGAGATAAGAATTTCGGGCAAGATCTCTGCCATTTTAGCGAGAAGAAGTAGAAGATTTTCCCCTTTATCGATGGTGCGAAAGTAAGATGCTTCCTGCAAACACTTCTCTATACCGCCGACCTTTTCAGGTTTTGAGACATCAATCTTGACGCCATATTCATTAGAGCACTGTGAGTAAAAGCCGAACCTTTCTGATGGGATTAATAGCGATATTCCATTTTCGCCATACCTTCTGAAGAAATCTTCCACATCACCTGATTCACAGGGCACAGCGACCATAGCTTTAGAAGAATCACGGAATATTACTACCGCACCGGCTTTGAACGCACACAGACTGAAGCGCGCTTGCCGATCAGGAGATAAAGACATCACAAGATAAATAAAAGTCGGGGTTAGGAATTTCACTCCTATATCACGCAGGAGGAAATTCCTGGATACCAACAACCTAACGAGAATCAGTACAAATATTATCTTATATAGAACAGATTTGCAAAATTCAGACTCCCACAAAGTATGAGATTGACTCACATGGCGAAAACAATGCTATCACAGCGAATACAACTAAAAGCATTCATTTCATTTGAGCACAGTAGACTCATTGTACTTTATTCCTCATGCGCTTATAAACCGTATAGAGAGACCAGAGAGTCAGGTAATGGATAACAAAAAGTGCATTAGCTTCGTAAAGATGCACGCTTGCGGGAATGATTTCATTATTATTCACAACACAGAGTTCTCTGGGATACCAGAGCTGGATCGATGCGAAACAATAAGAAGACTCTCCAGTAGAAGAACGGGGATCGGATGCGATCAACTATTGATTGTTTCTAATGAAGGTCCATTAGAAGCAGAAATGATCATATACAACAGTGACGGATCTTCAGCGGCTACATGTTTGAACGGCGCTGCATGCGTCGCGCTCGATCTGATGCGGAACAACAAAGAATGGAATTTCCTTATTAAGTCTAGTGGCGGAATATTTCTAGCTCATCTAGAAAACGAGAAGGTCAGAATCATTCCGACTACGATTCTCCAAAACAATCTTCCTACTAAGGAGAAAGTACTATCGAAATCTCTATCTAAGTTTTCGCTACCGGGAATAAGGTATGTTGGTATCGGAGTTAGCATAGGAAATCCACATTTAGTTTTCTTCGTGGAAACAGAGAAAGAAGTCGACGAGATTCACAGTTTTGCGGACCTTGTACGCAGGAACAATCCATTTACAAGGGAAATAAATCTCAGTGTAAGCTGTATCTTTGACGGAGTTGCATTATCTAGGGTAATCGAAGCAGGTACTGGTGAGACACTCGCCTGTGGGAGTGCTTCTGCCGCGATATATCTAGCGGCACGAAATTTAGGATTAGTGGAAACAGAACTTACAATAAGGTTCCCCGGTGGTGATCTGATTGCAGGACCACATAAGGAATTCTATTACATCGCTGCGACTCCGAAATATGTTTTTCGCGGCTCATTCTGGATCCCATTCTAGGAAACTCAAGCTTTCTCGCAATATTGAGTCTATTTATCCTGGGTACACCGTCCTAATACGACAGCGAAAAGACAGAATGTACTACAAAATCCACACTTGATGTCCAGAGTAGAACATTCGCTTCTGGCATCCTCACAGAATTTACTCCAGTGGCATGTCGTGGTAGATCACTTTCTCACCTTTTTTCATCAATCCGAATTTCTTGCGGGACTGCTCCTCAAGTAAATCCATATCGAGCCTTTTCTCATCGACAATAAGTGATATATCAAGTTCTAACCTTTCCTTTTGCTTCTGTAACGTGATGATCCTATCCCTGGCCTGAGAAATTTCAGCCTTGAGTTTTGCTGCATTCATTATGGAATGACTACTGAGCACCGTATGAAAAAAACAATAGAAGACCAGCATCAATAAAAGGATTATAAATCCGAAATAGCTCCAATCCTCTATCTTCATATTCACGACTCCGTAGCTGATTTTGCTCTCTTAGGTATTCTTGCATGGAAAATCAATATACCAAATCAACTAGCAGCAATGACGTTCGTGCACTTCGGCAAAACTGGAAAAATTAGCGAAAATGGATTATATTCTAACTCAAAATTTCGTCTTGAATAGCCAGTGCGGGAAATCACAGTCAGAGAAGCGATAGGGAACGCAATAGCTGAGGAAATGCGTCGCGACCCAGATGTCTTCATCATGGGAGAGGAAATCGGTAAGTACCAAGGTGCATACAAGGTTACACAGGGTTTACTCCAAGAATTTGGAGAGAGAAGAGTAATAGATACACCAATCAGTGAACATGGATTCACAGGCATCGCGATCGGAGCAGCTTTTGCTGGTCTGAGACCCATACTCGAGTTCATGTCATTTAATTTCTCCCTACAGGCTATGGATCAGATTGTCAATTCCGCTGCGAAAACACACTATATGTCTGATGGTCAACTGAGGTGTCCAATAGTCTTCAGGGGTCCAAATGGAGCGGCTGCGCAAGTTGCCGCACAGCATTCCCAGTGTTTTGCTGCCTGGTATTCCCACATACCAGGATTGAAAGTCATTGCTCCATATTTTGCGTCGGATTATCGAGGTCTACTGAAATCCGCTATAAGAGATAACAATCCTGTGATATTCCTGGAAAATGAAATTCTCTACGGTATGGCACATACTCTGACCCCTGAGCAAGAGGAAAATGATTACACGGTCCCAATTGGTAAGGCAAACGTAATCAAGGAGGGTTCTGATGTCACTATAGTCACCTTTTCGATCTGCGTTAAGCTCGCACTCGAAGCAGCAGAGATCCTCGCAAACGAAAACAACATCGATGTAGAAATCATTGACCTCAGAACACTCAGACCTTTGGACTTCGATACCGTACTTAAATCTCTGAGTAAGACAAATAAATTGATTACTGTCGAAGAAGGTTTTCCGGTACTGAGTTTCGGTTCTGAGATATCAGCCAGGATCATGGAGGAGGCGTTCGATCTCATGGATGCCCCTATAATTAGAGTCGCGTCAAAGGATACACCTCTGCCGTATGCCAGAAACTTGGAAAAGTTAGTGTTGCCGCAGGTATCGGACGTCGTGGAAGCGGTTAGGAGCGTGGTCTTATACAAAATCTGATGATATAACATCACCGTCCGCTAGACCTCCACGATCTGGGATAAAGGAATAATGTACTCACATTCATCCATGTCTAAAAGGAAAGTTCTTTGGATAGCAAATCAAACAATCTTGAACACTCCGCACCTATGGTAAAGCAGAATGAGGTATCACTACAAAAACTCGATTTCGCACTCAAAAAGTTGGAGAAAGTCATTCAAAGAAGACTCCAACTCGAGGAAATAAAACGCCACCAGGAATGCGAAAAATTAGCTATTGAAATAGCTGAACTCAAAAGACAAGCGAAGCTCCACATGAATGAGATTAAAATGCTTAAAACTATCATCAAGGAAGCTGTCGCAAACATCGATGAGGTGATAGAAATCATTGAAAAAATCCATGACCAGGTATAGCTTTGGGGTTGCCGCTATGTGGAAATGTTCGGGCATGTCACAATGCATAGGAGAATCAATTCTTCGGTTCTCTCGGAATGATCTTGCCCATCAATCTGCAGCAAAGAAGTTCACAAGCGCGTAAGAACAGGATCCACAAAATAGTAAAGATCAATGAGTAAGCTCATCACTAAAAGTATAGTCATCAACAATACAACTCATAAGATAGCCTGTACAAAGGAAGATGAAAAAAAACTAGAGTATCTGGCAGAAAGATTGGATAAACGAATGAAAGTGATCGCTGATTCATCAAATTCCAAGATAAACGATATCACTTTGCTCCTATTTGCAGCTCTCGAGCTGGAAAATCTACTACTGGATAGCAGTCAGAACAATGACAATAATGCAAGGAATACAACACATCAGCAAGAAAAAATTATTGATTACGCCACGTCTGCTATTGAAAATTTCATCGAGCACGTAGAGAATATGGATTAACGTTTTGCGGACGTGGCGGAATTGGTAGACGCGCTAGACTTAGGATCTAGTAGGTATCCTGTGGAGGTTCAAGTCCTCTCGTCCGTATTCGGAATATCTTAACATTGAATTTGCTTCTATGGTTCTAAAGGAAGTTTACAGTCAAAATCTGAAGAGGAAGTTCGAAATAGAGGTTCCCGCTTCGCTCATCGATAAGGGCTTCGAAGAAGCTATCAGGAGCAGGATGCAAAGGAATATCTACCCTGGTTTCAGGAAAGGTAGGGTTCCCTTCGATTTTGTCGCGAAACAAGAGGAAGGTCTGATAGACAGTGTGATAGTCGACCAGGTTTATAGACACTGGTGCGACATCAAGGACAGGGAAAATTTAGTTATTTTTAATGATCAGGAAAATATCGCCAAGATAGAGACGGATGGATATAAAAAAGAAAAAGCAAATGTCAGTTTCACAGTCGAATGCGAACTCCTTCCCGATGTACCGGAAATTGATTTCAGCAAAATGACCGTAAAGGCCAGAACCTTTATAGTTTCCCAGAATGACATAGATCTATATAAGGAGAGGATAAAGGATAACTTAGTGACTTGGGATGATGTAGATGCCTCATCCGCTGCTGAAGATGGAGATAGAGTTGTCTTAGACCTCAATGGGACAGTCCATGGGAAGCCTTTTAAAGGTGGTCAACTTATGGATTTCCAGTGCCGGATAGGGGATGGGAAAATTATCTCGTCATTGAACGATGGACTCATTGGAATGAAATCGGGAGAGAAGAAAGTCATAAGTGTTGCCTTCCCAGAAGACTATCACGACAGAGAGGTCGCTGGTAAGGAGGCTAGTTTCGACACCACACTGAAAAGCATCAAAAGAGCGAAGAAAGTCGCAGACCCGGATGCAGCACTCCTAACGCAGCTGCACTGTAAAACACAGGAAGAGCTCGATACGGAGATCAAAAAAATCATCACCTCTGAATGTGAGATAAAGTTAAACGAGGATCTCAGGAGACAGATCGAATCTAATTTAGAGAAGTACGACTTCCTTGTTCCGGATTCCCTAGTAGAGCAGCAGAAGCACTACATAAAAATGGATACACCAAGAATCGCAGATGATAAGCTCCAGGACGAGGCTTTGCGAAGAGCAAAGCTCTCCTTGATCTTTGCGCAGTTCGCTACTAAGAAGGAGATCTCTCTTGATAAGGCTGATGTCGCTCGACACCTTATGACCGTTTCTGCAGCCGCTGGATTGGACTTGGAGTATCTCGCGAACATTTATAGGAATAATAAGGACTTCGCTAACTCGGTGACACTGAGACTTATGGAAGGTAAAATAATCACCGCGCTTTTAGGCACTGTACAGAGGGAAAGCACCGAATCAACGGTCGAAGAGATACTGGCTGCCCAAAAACAGGAAATAGAGGCTGATAAGAAACAAGAGGCAGAGGCATAATTAGAGAAGGGTATAAGATGGATAATCGAATTACAGAGATGATGAACCTGGTCCCAATGGTTGTAGATCAGACAAGTCGCGGTGAAAGAGCTTACGATATCTTCTCTAGACTCTTGAAGGAGCGCATTATTTTCCTCGTTGGACCAATAGAGGATGGAATGGCAAGCCTTGTGGTAGCACAGCTGATTTTCTTAGAAGCTGAGAGTCCAGACAAAGATATTTTCATGTATATCAACTCACCAGGAGGAGTTGTGACAGCTGGTCTCTCAATATATGACACAATGCAATACATAAGACCTTCTGTATCTACAGTGTGCGTGGGCCAGGCCGCTTCAGCCGCCTCTTTGATACTTGCTGCAGGTGCCGAAGGAAAGCGGTTTGCCTTACCTCACTCCAGAATTATGGTGCATCAACCTTCTGGAGGAATACGCGGTCAAGCTACTGATATGGAAATCCACGTGAGGGAAATCCTGAAACTTAAGCGAATGATTAATGAAATCTATCAAAAGCATACTAAGCAGACTATAAAAAAAATAGAAGCACTCCTCGAACGAGATACTTTTCTAAGCGCTGAAGAAGCAAGAGGGTTCGGTCTGATCGACGATACAATCACAAAAAGAAAAAATGACAACAGCGAAAAAAAATGATTTAGTCCCGCAGTGCTCATTTTGTGGTGAAACTGAGGATAAAGTACAGAAATTGATTGCTGGTGCGTCAGCTTTTATTTGTGATAGATGTATCGTTTTGTGCTCCAATGTACTCAATGACGATCTAGGCGTGGGACACTCATCCATAGAAAAATTCAGACCAAAGGACATCAAACTATATTTCGATTCTTTTATCACTGCCCAGGAAGATGCAAAAAGGATACTTTCAGTTGCAGTTTATAACCACTACAAGTGCTTCATAAGGAACCAATATAAGACTAAGGATATTGAGATTTCGAAGTCCAACGTTTTGATTATTGGTCCTACAGGTTGTGGAAAAACTCTATTCGCCAAGACCTTAGCCAGATTTTTGAATGTCCCATTCGCCATCTGCGATGCAACAAGTATCACAGAAGCTGGCTACGTAGGCGATGATGTTGAGAACATCCTCAGAATGCTTTTGCAGTCGGCTGATTATAATGTCGAGGCAGCACAAAAGGGTATCATCTATATTGATGAGATAGATAAGATCTCAAAAAAATCGGATGGTCCATCTATAACACGCGATGTATCTGGTGAAGGAGTACAACAGGCTCTACTTAAAATCATGGAGGGCACTATCGCTTCTGTCCCGCCGCAAGGTGGAAGAAAGCATCCAAATCAGGAGCTTATACAAATTGATACTACGAATATTTTGTTCATATGTGGTGGCGCATTTGTCGGTCTTGATAGTATTGTTGCAAATCGCTTCAAGGGAAACGTGATGGGATTCGAATCCGAGTTGCGTGGAAGCAGGAGTACCACAGAAATCTTGAAAAAAGTTGAACCTGAAGATCTGATAAAATTTGGCTTGATTCCGGAGTTCATAGGACGTTTACCGGTTGTTGCTGTACTCGATGAACTCACGGAGGACAACTTAGTTGATATCCTTTCTGTACCCAATAACGCTCTGGTTAAGCAATACGCGCGCCTTTTTGAGATGGATAACATAAAGTTGTCCTTCAGCGATGATGCTCTTAGAACAATAGCACGCGAATCAATTAGGAGGAAAATAGGTGCTAGAGGCCTCAGAGCAATTATGGAAGCAACGCTACGAGACTACATGTTTGAACTTCCCAGTAAGGACGATGTCACCAGCCTCCTAATCACAGACGATATGGTCCGAAGTAAGATACACATCGCATAATGTTTTTGCTATTCATCGCCTAGCAGTACTGAGACTAGATTGAGTGCCTGACCATTAAACAGTACTTCTAATTTATTAGTTTCACCATCAAAACGTGCGATAGGTAAGTTTTCACTCCCGCCGATAGTTGAAAGAACAAGCTCACCGTCTATTAGGGATCCTTCCAGATAAGAGACTGCTAATCTCTTACATTCACCCGTACCAGAAATAATAAATCTATGTTGCGTGGCTGCTGATATAACAGGAATCCGAAAATGTGGATGTGTAACCAACATCCCTGTAATCAAATTGTTCTCTACAGAAATGATTTTTCCTATGACCCCTTTTTCATTGACAACTAACTGATCGGGCTTCACATTCATATTTCCACCTCTGATAGCCATGAACGTATGCTCTCTTATATTACCAACAATCCTAGTACTGAAAAACTTTTGAGAATATTGGTCGACAAAATTGAGTAGTTTTCTAAGCTCGCTGTTATCAGCCTGACATATCAGTAATTTGGATATAACTTCCATTCCCTCAGGAGCTTCGGGTATACTACCTCTTTGAATATCTTTTGTAAATATAAGTGAGGCCTCAACGAACTTAGCAACTATGGATGATATTGCCCTCCTAACTTCCTGGATAACCACTGCATGACGCAAATCCAATACCATCAAGCTGGTAGAACAGAGAATTAAGGAAAATAAAAAAGCATTAGAAGTACTTCTCCTAACTACCCTGAAGATCCAACGTAGGAAAGTCTCGCTCTTCTTGACTCGAACATACTCATACATGCTGAAGTACCAGAATCCTATACTAAAAAAGTAGTATTAATCTTAGGTTTATCAACTTTTGCTTCCACTGATTCAGCATTTAAGTTAAGTAATATGCATCCATTAATAGTAGAAAAATATATACTTAATGGATACTTTTTGCAATTCTCACTACAAAGGCAAATGACGGCAATCTATCTTGTTATTCGCCGGCAATCTTCTACTACATTTTGAACGCAATCCATAACAACAGCACGACCTGAGGCAGGCAAATACAGATAACCACTTCTTCTTACAGAAAATCATCGACAGACAAAGAAATAATGCGGAACAGGCTCTGTGGAGAGCTGTAATACTACAAGCCTTTATGGATTCCATGACGGAAAGTAAAAGGACTGAAGATCGTCTGGCAAGGATCTCAGCACGCGGATGGCTGCTAGGAATGTGTAATGACTTCAGGACAGTGTATGCACTTGCTGGATATGATCCATATTATACAAGAAGGCAAGCTCAAAAGTTCATGAACGGGAAAAACAACTCAACCAACTTCTACGGAAGACAACAGAATAACAATGGCGCTCACTTACACAATACCTCGAATTGGCATAACTCACTCACAGTTTCGGAGATCGTGTTTAATAAGCCTATACGATTCCTTTTCAATTCCGGATCCGTAGCATTTATTATGACGTTATCCATGAATAATGTTAATGGTCCAGCCAGCCCAGACAACTCGGATAACGCTTTTTCAAAATCCCCATTCTTGAGAGACTTAGTAAAAACACCCTGAAAGCTTTCGAAACTTTCAGCCAACATTCTCTCCTCATCCGATACAAAAACTTTCTTATTGTATTTCGATTTCAATTGGACATCCGTGGTTTCAAGGATCCCGCTAATTCTTTTATGGAGTTTTAGGAATTCGATACCAGAGTCTAATCTGAGCCAGACAGCTATTGCAACACATTTCTTTTTAAGTAACAGCGGATGTTCAATATTCGAAGCAACTGAATTAAAGACCTCAATACCTACACCTTGTTTCAATAGAAGTGCTTTAAGGCGTTCAGAAAAGAATTCCAATATAAACATCATCACATCGCTTTTTCTTTGTTTTTCCTCATCAGGATTGATGCTGATCCTATCGATCAACGAACGGAATAATGAAGCTGGATATAAATCAATTGCCTTCATTAGGAATACTTTCAATGGTACGTTGATATTGTTTTCAATGATGATTCTCAGAATCCCGATAGCAGCACGACGCAGTCCAAGAGGATCTCTAGTCGAAGTGACTTTTTCGTTAGCACTTATCAAACCGACTAAATTATCCATTTTATCAGCGAGTGCGAGCGTCACAGTGACTGGGGCTGCGGGACATACATCAGCTGCGTCCACTGGTAGATACTGATCTCTCAGTGCATTTATGATCTCACAATCATCTTCGCCACTGAGTTTCAAATAATAGGAACCAACAAATCCTGCCAACTCCGGAAAATCACGAACAAATGTTGTGAGAAGATCCACTTTTGCGATTTCAGCAGCCTTTTCAACTTTGATGATAGAAGCGTTAGGTACCCAAAGGGCGACAAACTTAGCCAAAGCAACGATGCGTCCTGTTTTCTCACTGAAACTCCCAAGCTTTTTGTGAAAAATCAGTTGTTTCAATTTTGGTGCATAGTCGACCAAGGGGATCTTGGTATCAATTAAAACCATGGAAACTGCATCTGCAAGTCTTGCTGTGATCACTCTCTCATAGCCTCTGACTGGAGCATCATTTGCTAGAGAGCTGACCGCTATGAATTTATTCAACAACTTCCTATTTTGATACACTGGGAAAACTTTCTGATGAGAAATAATGACTGTTTTTATTAATTCCTCTGGGAGTCTCAGAAAATCTTCATCAAAGGATCCAAGCATTGCGTTGGGTGATTCAGAAATACCGACGACCTCATCTAACAAACTGTCGGTCACCTGGACGCAAAAGTTGTGTTCAGCTTCTATTTTCGCTATCTGCTCCTTGATGATATTCCTCCTCTCAGCCTGGGACAGGATTATGCTATTTCTCCTCAGTAGCGAAACATATTCTTCAGCGGAACCTATGGTGATTTCCCTGAAATCCGAAGTGGCACCTGAACCACGAGTTACATTCGCAGCACTGTAATGGTGAAACTGCACAGGAACAACCTCACCCCCAAGCATGCATGTGATACTTTTTATAGGCCTGATCCAGGTAAAATTATACTTCCCCCAGCGCATTGATCTGGGCCAAGCAAAACCCATTAGTATATCTTCCGTGATCTTTTTCAGCACTTGTACCACCGTGATATTGGACTCCCTACTTGGAGCAAAATAATACTCCTTACTTCCGACGGTCCTTGTATATAGATCAGGTACCGTAACACCAGCTGATGATGCAAACTTTTCCACGATCTTAATGCCTGAACCAAGACTAGGGCCTTTTCTATCAAGTCCACTAAGAGTGAAGTTCGTGTCCACATCATGGACAATCACTGCGATTCTTCTGCAGCTAACAAACACCTCCACCGTACCGACTTTGAGGTTCCGCATCGACTTTGAGAAGAGCTCAAGAAATTTAGCAGAAGCATATTCCTGGAACCTCGCAGGTATTTCTTCGGACAGAATTTCGAATAGAAATTTAGGCACAGTGCTCCTCCTGTGTTATGAAAAGTTCACAACATTGTTTAACAATTTCTCTGACTTCCAGGATATATTTAGCTCGCTCACTCACACTAATAAATCCGCGAGAATCTAAGAAATTCAATATATGACTTGCCTTCACACAATGGTCATAGGCAACCAGAGGAAGTTTTTTTTCCAAAAAGATTTTTGCCTGGACTGCATTATCAGCAAAACGGTTTAGGAGGAGTGGATAATCATAAGCCTCCAACGCCGCGACGGAGAATTGATATTCATTCTGCGCATATATTTGCGAATACTTTGTCCCGTCTTTAGCGAAGACGAGATCACCCACATTATCAACATTCTGCATATACATAGCGATCCTCTCGAGTCCGTAGGCAAGCTCCCCTGGAATGACCTTCAGCGCGATACCGCCAACCTGCTGCATGTAAGTGAATTGCGAGATCTCCATTCCATCACACCATACTTCCCAACCCAGACCCCAAGCTCCGACACTAGGATTTTCCCAATCATCCTCAACGAAACGTATATCATGACTTCGTACATCGATACCAATATGCTCAAGACTTCCAAGATAGAGTTCCTGTAAGTCATCGGGTGATGGTTTGATCAAGACCTGGTACTGATGATGTTGATATAATCTATTCGGATTTTTACCGTATCTGCCATCTGCTGGCCGTATAACTGGTTGCACATAAGCGATTTTGGCATCTCGTTTGGACACACAGGAGAAAATCGTCGCAGGATGAAGAGTTGCAGCTCCTAACTCGCTCGTATAAGGAAGCAAAATAGAACAACCATAATCGCTCCAATACTCTTCCAACTTTTTTATAAGTCCACAAAAAGTACAGCGGAACATCCTTAAGTCCAAACATAAGAAGCTAAGTATAAATTCATCGAGCACAATATTCAATTATCATGCAGCGACAGTCCCAGAATGTATGCAGCCGAGCAACAGGAACGACGCACTATCCTGGAACTCAGGATTATCTTACTTCAGGAGGTCTAGAGCAGCGATGATTCTTTTGCAAGCTTGTTCTAGTAATTCGATTGATAGAGCATAAGAGATCCTAAAATATCCAGCCACGCCGAACTCCGAACCGGATACAACAGCGACGGAATGTTCATTCAATAGATATTCAGTTAGATCAGAATCCGTTTTGATTTCTAAACCAGTAGAGGTTTTCTTGCCAAGCAGATCCTTACAGCAGATGAACAGATAAAATGCGCCATCAGGCTTGGAGCACTTCAGGTATGGCGCGGATGAGAGTATAGCAAATGCCTTATCCCTTCTACTCTCGAACACATGAAGTCTTTCGCGGAGCAATTCAGGCCCAGAACGTAGCGCACCAACAGCCGCAGCCTGAGCAATTGTGCAAGCACCACCGGTACTATGCTCCTGTAATACTCGCACCAGTGACATGAGTTCTTTATCAGTAATAGCGGCATATCCTATTCTCCAGCCCGTCATCGCGTAACACTTGGAGGCACCATTTACAATGACAATACGCTGTCTAAGATCAGGAGCGACATTGGCGATGTTGAGAAAGCTACTATGCGAATAAGTAATGTGCTCATATATGTCATCAGAAACTATGTAGACCTGAGGGTACATCCTCAGAACATCTGCTAATTTCCTTAATTCAGACTCGGTGTAACAGACACCAGATGGGTTGTTGGGTGAGTTCAAGATTATCGCTTTGGTCTTCTCATTCAGTGCGCTCTCAAGAGCCTCAAAATCTATTCTAAAGTCCTCAGTAGAGGAGACCACGACTGGAGTAGCAGAAGCGAGTCTAACCATCTCGCTGTATGATACCCAATACGGAGCAATGAGGATCACTTCATCGCCTGGATTAAGTAGCGCTGAGAGTACGTTATAAAGCACCTGTTTAGCACCATTGCTTACAATAATGTCGTCAACAGAATACTTGAGGGCATTATCCCTTGCGAATTTTTTTACAATTTCTTCACGCAAGAGATTTGTCCCAGACACAGGAGGATAACTGTCATCACAGTCTTTTATAGCCTGAATAGCCATCTCCTGCCCCAATGGCGGGGTAGAAAAATCCGGTTCACCTATGCACAGTGAGATTACATCCTTCCCTTGCGCTTTAAGCTCCCTCACTCTGAGAGCAGTTTTCAGCGTAGCAGGAGACTTAATATTTTTCAGAACTTGTGACAACATAAACCAGGACTCAATACAATGATTCAAAAATACTTACCGCACACGGACTCCTAATCCCCTGATCATACCTAGAAACACATGAGGTAAGCAAAACAAGTAGACACATGAATACAATTTTCTTCATCTGTTTTAAACTTCAGGAACAGGTTTATTCTAAGGTAGGGAATTCAATCTTTCAAGGAAATTCATTCAGGTGGTGATCCCAAAACTATTTTGCCCCATTCGTAGCAGTGCTATACCTCAGATAAGAATTTCATGATACCATCTACGGGTTCAGCCCTGTTAAAGGTTTATAAGATGATCAACAAAGTTATTTTGATAGGCAACCTCGGTAGAGATCCGGAAGTACGCACTATGTCTAACTCGAAGCAAGTTGCTACCTTCTCGCTTGCTACTACAGAGAATTGGAGCGATAAAAATACCGGTGAACGCGTCTCAAAAACTGAGTGGCACCAAATAGTAGTGTTTAATGAGAGTCTAATCAAGGTAATTAGCAATTACGTAAGCAAGGGGACTCGCGTCTACATAGAAGGATCCCTACAGACAAGGAAGTGGACAGATAATAACAACGTGGAGAGGTACACAACTGAAGTAGTGCTTAATCCGTTTAACTCAGTACTCAAGATACTTAGTTCACAAGGAGCTAGTGAGGCGCACGAATCAGGAGTCAGTAACATGAAGTCCAGCGTGGAAAGTTCACGACCAGGCCCTTCTAACAACGATTCTTTGGATGACGACGACATCCCATTCTGATTAGCATTGTTTTCACTGACTTTTCCAGGATGGCTATCTGCTCCTAAATAGAGTCTGTGATCCTAGCTTCGACCCAGGTAGCTACAAAAGATACTCCGGGCTCTGTTTTTGGCTTTTGAGAATGATACTATGTTCTTTATACGCTCTCTCAGAAAAGAGTGAGTTTCGTTCAGTTCATGAGAATAATCATTAGCAAGTTTAACCATCAGTGAAGCATTTAAGACCGCTAAGGTTCCACGTCTACTGTAGAAGGTAAAACCGATGCTAGTATCATTTACAGCATGCCATATGTCATCTACTAATCTATAGGAAGCCTGCAATGAGGAAAGTGAGTTTCTTGGGTTACTGGCGAAAAGAAGCCTCTTTTTTAGGAAAATTCTGTAATTTTTAAAACTCGAATACACAAATACTCTATTCCACAATATGGATTCTATTCTTCCCGAAATACCACCAATTGTGTAATCAGATAATGACAGTGCTTTTCTTGTAACATAGGAATCAAGAGTATTCAGAAAATTCTGTATGTTCTCACCAAAAACATATAGGGACTCCAACGCCTCTATTTGATCGGCAGCAAAGAGTAAAGCTGAATAATTCAGGCCCATGAAAGGCACGACTTCTATGAACTTCTCTACTAGAGCAAGAAATTTAGCATCTTCCATAATTACTGCATCCCCGTTTAGGCGGTCTGACTTGCTTCATAGTCTCTGATAAAGATTTCTAGTCCCTTATGCGTCAGTGGATGGTCAAACATCTGATCCAGGATTTTCATGGGAGCGGTAACAACATGTGCGCCGAGTTTAAATGAACTAAGTACATGCTCCACACTTCTGATAGAGGCAGCAAGAATCTTAGTATCATATTTACTCTCATAAAGCTGAGCTATTTCCTCTATCAATAAGACACCTTGATGCCCTATATCATCAAGGCGACCAATGAATGGCGAAATATAATCAGCGCCCACACTTGCTGCAAGAATAGCTTGTGCTGCAGAAAAACATAGAGTGATATTTAATTTGCAGCCATGAGCCTTCAGTAAAGAGGCAGCCTTTATACCATCTCTTGTGCAGGGAAGCTTTATTACGACGTTCTGAGCGATCTCGGATAAACGCAGACCCTCATCAATCATCTCCTTCGACGTAAGAGATATAACCTCAGCACTGACCGGTCCCTTGACAATATTACAGATCTCCTTGATGACATCCTTATGTTCGCGCCCAGATTTCCTAATGAGTGTAGGGTTAGTAGTAACACCACTGACAATTCCCCACTCCAACGCCAACTCGATCTCTTTCAGTTCAGCCGAATCAATAAAAAACATACTCTAAGCCTCCGTTTATCTAATCACGCTGGTCCAGACACTCCTCTAGGAACTCTCCACCTATAGGTAGTGATTCGATTATTTTCTCAGCCGTCAAGATATAAGAGCCCCCATGGACTCTCAGTATAGCTCCTTCTACGAGAAATTGCTTCTTCGTACCACCTTCGAAGAGGATTGAAACAGGGCCGTCTTTTAGAGAAAAAAGATAATCCTCGTGTTGGGCAAGGACAGTGAACCTTCCAGTTACCGTATTTCCCGACAGGCTTTTCACCTTGGACAACGCACTACCATCATCGGGGGTGATTATATTCAACTCAAAAGTGGACACTTATTTCTCCTTCATTTTCATTGCTTTTTCCCTAGCTTCATTGATATCACCAACCATATAAAATGCAGATTCAGGTAAATCATCACACTTACCTTCGACCAGCTCCTTGAATCCAGCGATTGTATCTTTCAAACTCACGAACTTACCTGGCTGCCCAGTGAAGACCTCAGCGACATGGAAAGGCTGAGACAAGAATCTCTGGATCTTTCTTGCTCTGTATACGGTCAGCTTGTCCTCTTCAGAAAGCTCTTCCATACCCAAGATCGCGATAATGTCCTGAAGAGATTTATAACTCTGCAGAATACCCTTGACCTTTTGTGCAACTTCGTAATGTTCCTGGCCTAGGACTTCTGCAGAAAGGATCTGCGCAGTTGAAGCAAGTGGATCGACCGCTGGATATATACCAAGTTCAGCAATCTGCCTAGACAACACTGTTGTAGAGTCCAAATGAGCGAAGGAGGTCGCAGGCGCTGGATCTGTGAGGTCATCTGCAGGGACGTATATTGCCTGCACTGAAGTAATAGAACCATTTCTAGTAGAGGTAATACGTTCTTGTAATTTACCCATATCAGTAGCGAGTGTAGGTTGATACCCCACAGCAGACGGAATTCTACCCAACAAAGTTGAGAGCTCTGCACCGGCTTGTGTAAATCTGAAAATGTTATCTACGAAGAACAAGACATTCTGTCCCTCTTTATCCCGGAAGTATTCAGCCATCGTGAGAGCACTCAAAGCGACCTTGGCACGAGCTCCAGGAGGCTCATTCATCTGCCCATATACGAGGACTACTTTCGATTTCTCAGGATTTTCTCGATCGATGACACCGGATTCTATCATCTCGTGATATAGATCGTTTCCTTCCCGGGTACGCTCACCGACACCTGCGAATACCGAGAACCCTCCGTATGCCTTTGCTATATTATTGATCAGCTCCATTATAAGAACCGTCTTGCCAACACCTGCACCACCGAAGAGCCCTACTTTCCCTCCCTTCGAGTAAGGAGCAAGTAGATCAATGACCTTGATACCTGTCTCTAGAATCTCGGATGATGTACTTTGCTCATCGAACTTAGGAGGATCAGCATAAATCGGCGCAACTCTACTTCCATCTGCAATGCATGGACCATCATCAATAAGACCGCCAACGACATTGAAGATACGTCCTAAAGTTTGCTTTCCTACAGGAACACAAATGGGCTTGCCCGTATCATGGACCTTTCTATTTCTTGTCAATCCATCGGTGGAGTCCATAGCGACCGCCCGCACTATACCATCACCGAGCTGTTGCGCCACCTCCAGATAAAGTGTTTTCCCATTATTCTCGCACAGAAGTGCATTTTCAATTTTTGGCAAGTTGCCATCTTCGAATTTTATATCGACTGTTGGACCAACAACACGAATAATTTTTCCGGTACTTACTGACATCAAAAGATTTTTAGAGACCATTCAAGATCACATTGTAAATTGAATGTACATACTTTTTCAAATCCTTTCGAAGCATCTACACGCAAGTATTACAACTCACATGTATTCTCCACTGAAATTGCTGTAAAGAACATACATGAAGGCTATACAAAGAATATCTCACCGTTCTGAGTGACAGCTCTCGAAGTCACTGTTTAGGCTTGTGGAGCATCTGACACTGAATACGTATCACTCCTGGCCAACCATCCAAAATTATTGGATCAGTGCCGTTGTAGGAGTTTCTTTGTACATTTCTTTTGATCTTGAGAGGATAACCGCCTCTTCCATACTTAAGAGAGGTGCAGATTTGAGGTCTGCCTTCTTTGCCATCATCAAGTAATTGCTCTTTAGATACACTATTATCAGAGCTAACATACATTCCTCTACCCTCTAATACATCAGAATATGGAAGCATAACATCTGTTGCATAGCTTGCTTTCTTTCCAGCAATAGATTCTATACGTATTCCACGCATGAATAGTGCCTCGAACTCGCTTCCGAACCGCACAATATCTTCAATATCCTGCTTACTTTGTTTACCGCCCTGCGCGGCAATGATTACCTTACAATGATCCTTTATGTATTGCTGGTTATGCCGATCCTGCGCATCTTTATCCACCGACGCTGATCCAGGCTCATCTTTACCCCCCGACACGGGTGTACCTTTGCTCTTTACCCCTGATCCAGATGCTACACTTGGATCAGAAGGCTGTTTTTTACCACCATCATCGCCATAAGGAATATACCCACAACCACTTATATCAGTCTCCGTGCCACTGCACTCGCGTAATTTGTCACATACGTAGAGCCTACTATCTTGACCATCAGGACACTCTTCAGTACCTCCTAATCCGACTACTGGCAGAAGGACCTTACCTTCCATCAGTGAGTCCATGAAATCTTTAGCTGAGACCGCAACAGATATGTACTCACCTGAACTACCAGAAGTGTCCTCAGTTCCGGCAGAGCCACCGCCAATTGCCTCTATCGCGAATAGATCGCATTTTTGCTCTTTGTCTAACTCCTGCATTTTTGGAACGTCGGCAACATGAAATGGAAGACCAGTGATATCACTCTTCGTACCACTGGAGCGAGGTAAAGGTGCTTGATATTCAAAGCACCTGGAATGTTTTTGTTCAAAAACGCACAAATTCCTCTGAAACGGTGTAGCAGGAACATAACATAATCCACCTCCGCAACTGTTTTGAGAGTACTTATTCGTACCACTATCAGCGGGTAGGAAAAATGCCTTACCTCCCAAATCAGAGAATACCGTCTCCACATAACTTGTGCTACCGACTGGTATACTTTCTAAATCATAAAAAGGTTTTCTGCATCCACCATTTCCATCTAGATCACCCCTGAAACAGAAAACTCGCCGCTCCTCGTACTTATAAAAAAGCGTTTGCCTTCCATCTTGGCGACGGTATATCATCAGCTCTGGAATAAATTCCAACGTATCGAGGACATCCTGAGCTGTATGTGCAATCTCCAAGGCATCTTTCTTGGCTGGGACCCAACGATTATTGGCTTCATCGACTAGCGAGTAAGGAACAAATTTTCTCACGCTCATTTTGAAGAACTTAGCTTTGCCTCCTAGGACAGAGTAATATTGCTCTGGAAGAGAAGCTAGATCTAGTGCACAAACTAAATTGGAACTGTTATCTTCGATGTAGCGCATTTTCAGCAAATACTCAGGCGGACAAAGCGGCTTACTGCTATCTTTACATTTCATTGATCCATCATCACCTATAATTAACCCCGAACCTTCACAGACTGCTTTTTCACCGCTTAACTGAACTGATTGGCTCGTTGAGTTCCTTGAGTCAGGATTTCTGGAACAAACATATCCTGCAAGAAAGAATCCGTTTTTACAAAGTGGTCCCATGCATCGCCCGGTATTGGTACCACTGATGACAGATGGTCGGAAGTGAGCTATCTTTCTCCCACCAACGGTTAGTGTGTCAGAACTAGCATCATACTGCAAACGACCAGAGTATTCAGAGCCGTACCTATTAAAGCAAATCTTCGCTTTATTTGGACTCTCAGCATTCAGTACATTAATAACCTTCACGCACGTTTGGTATTTACTCAGGTCCTTTGAAACTATAATTGGAGCCTTATCGTCTGTTGAATAGACAGTTTCGGTAGGTGATATTTGTCCAGAATAAGCAATATTATACCCTGATAATGACTTACCATCTTTAACGATTACCCTCATCGATGGGTTGGTATATGTGGAAGATTGCATCGGAACGATAAATACCCCAATCTTGGTAAGCAGCGTCTTATAGAATGGAGGTGGCATTGGTAAAAGCGAAGACTTTACACATCCAAGAAGGTTACCGTCAATAGCAACACTCCGGTCACATACAGTAACCTGTCTCGCGCACAGACATTCCTCTGAATACTCATCCTTGAATGAGTAAACGTAGTCATGACATACATTGTCTATCGCCTTGAAGCAACCATTTTTACACCAAGCACTGAAGGTCCGTATCCAAGTAGGAAAGATATAAGAACAATCGCCCTCAGTGAGTACCACAGAATCAGATCCAATCGTCGCATGGACCTCTATTTTCGATGGCTCCCAACCTTCGCCAGCAGGCTCTGGACGCGATACCGCTTGTCTACCACCCTTTGAGAGCGCCTCTCCAAAGAAATTGAGGTATATGCACAGAATCAGTAATATAAAAGTTCTCATTTACATCGCCTATAAAAGAGAGGCAGCCATATATTTGGATTATCTCCACCTTCCTTAAGTGCGGCACGCATTTCATCGATCCTTCCTTGAGAAGATAGGACATACCTCTCCTCAAAGGCAGAGATATCAAATTTCAGGATGATAGATTCCTCACCTTGCTTCAAAAAGAAACATCTATCATACAGCAACGCATCATCCAACATGCGCAGCACAGAGCTAGAAATATCAAAGATTGACCTATACTCAGGTTCGAAATTTCCATCCGAAGGAACTAGTATCTTCGTAGGAATGTAGCGCTTTCCAATCTCTGCGAGCTCCTTAATGAATATCGGGGTATCGCTCGAAAATAATACAACTCCGCCGTTCGCAGCGACAGCCTGGAGAAATGATTCGCACTCCGATACAGAAAGAAAAAGCTTTTTGAAGCGAGCAGGATTCTGTATCGCAATGATGAATGGCCGCCTAGATTGCATATGGAGTTCCAAGTATTTATTGAGCAGATAAAATACAAGAACCGATGCAATGTTATCCGAAGATAGAACTCCTTCCAACGAGATACCGACACTATCCTTAACAAACAGATTCCTGGTGGCACTACCATCAAAGAAATGCGCGAATCTCTGCTTTATCACATCAAGATTCCCTAGAATAGCTTGTAGGGCCTCTCCACAATTCTCGAGGGTCCTCTTATTCGAAGGAATTTTTATTAATTTTTCAGCAATCTCCTTGACTTTGTTTTGCGCATCAGCTGAGGTACAGAATCTACGCAGGATACCAGCTAATACATCCTTGTCTTCGATATCAAGGAGGTTGCACCCAAATCCGGAGCTACTATCCATAGCGACATCGAGATACTGCCCATCGAAGGCACGAACGAAGACCTCAGAAAGAGATTGATCATCGATGATCAAGAACTCGGTACTGAACTTAATCAACGATTCCAGCAGGAAGAAATTTTGTAGAGCGGTCTTCCCAGACTTCTTCTTACCAAAGATCACTGTGTGCCCGAGTTTAGGCTCAGAATAGAAATTGAAACGATGTAACTCCCCACAAGAAGAAATAAAGGAAGTCAGATAATTCTTGGAATTACAAGGTGCACTCAGGAAATGTGCATGCGTACAAGCGAATAGAGCGCAATCTTCGAGTAATACAATCTCCCATTTTCTCGTGCCAGGGAAAGATCCAGGCAATTTCTGCCAGAACACATCTTCTAATAGCAGATCATCGCGAACAATTATAAAGCCATGTTTTATAAAGACTCTACCACACTCTTCAATGGAGGAACTAAGCCCATCTGCACTCTCCGAAAAGATCGTCACATCGAAGGAGCGACGACAAAAATTTTCGAATTTTCCATCCGCGAACTGAGCAGCTATCTTGGATTTACAAGAAGCATCCAAGTATTTCTCATCCTTTACAACCTTCATGAGCTCGATGCCTTCTTCGAATTTACTCTTCACCGCTCCCGCCGTCGCAGCGGTGATGACTTCAGTAATGATCATCCGACATGATATTCCAAGTACTTCACCTATGAATTCTGGAGAACTGGGATTCCTGAAAGACTTCACGCGAAAGCTAGTCCCGAAGAGTTTAGTTTTTCCTTGTATTTCAAAGGTATTAAAGCCAAAGAATATTTTCCTATCTGAGAGCAGGTCCACAGCTATATCTCTGACACTGCTTTCCATATTCACTTTCCCCACGCCGAGCAAACTACTGAAGAAGTACAACAACTCATCTTCAGCGAGTGGAGCGGCTTCAAAGTCGGAGAGCTCAGTACAAATGAACTCAGTAGCAGCATCCAAGGCATCAACGATGATTTGAGAAGAGACTTTCTGTATCTTTTGTATCAGGGTTTTGAGGAGGAAATAGAATGACCCTAGTGTATCACCAATTATCGGTTCTGATACTATCGATATATAGAGCTCATTCGAGAACTGATTTCTCTCAGAAATGAGTTTACTATAAGCTTTCGAGAAATCCGTAGCAAAATCATCGGTGGCGACCCTGTGAATATTCACAGGCTTAGCTGGGCAGCGCATTGTATTAATCCAGACAGCTGAGCACCTATATTTCTCCGAAGAAACGACGCTAGCAAGTAAGTTCTGAACCCTGACCAACAACTCGGCTGTGAACCTCATATCACGGAAACGCACTACTCTCACAAGAGTACCGTTGGTATTCAGGACGGTCCTTGAATCATAGAAACAAGAAAAAGGAATATTCTCCGAAACCCTCCACTTAGGCAACTGAGTTATCATTTCAATACGCAGAACAAATACATTTTAGAAAAACAATCAAGGGAGAATCTAAAATAATACAATCGCCCCTACATAAAGGGGCTGTTCAAGAAATGGAGAAGATCAATCATCTATTTCACTACTTGCCCTTCACGACTTTACCTGATGTGCACTGATAATCAAATCCAAGTATCCAGCCCATGATGGTCTGTGCACCAAAGACGAACATTATCCCAGCTGCAACTATGAACAACATACCTATAGAGACCTTACCAACAAAAAAGCTATATCCTGTGATAATAATCACAAGTGTAGCTATCGCTTGCGAAATCGGTCCTGAAAGTTGCTTGACTATATTACAAATTACGTACGACACTATACTATCATCGCCCGTTGGCTCATCAGCACAAGCAAATTGCGCTCCAAAACAGAAAAACACCATCAAACACAGCAAAACTATTTTTTTCATTTCTGAACATTTTTAACTACATTCAGATGGATTGTACGTCACCAAAACTGAAAAATCTATGATAGCGTCTAGTTGGAATGCATAGCAGTATAGGATTATTTAAGTATATTACACCCCTTACAAAAAAGAATTCGTGTCGAATGGTAGTTTAAACATATCATCTGCGCAGCACACGGTTCAAGAGCAACAACCGAGGAGCGACAGAATCCACCGCTCCTGAGAATTTTGGTACTCACATAAAGAAGCGCCTCATGGGGTGACGGCGGCTCCCCGACTCAGCGCAACTTGCCCTCCCATACATTGATAATCATAATCCAATCCAAGTATCCAGCCCATGATGGTCTGTGCACCAAAGACGAACATTATCCCAGCTGCAACTATGAACAACATACCTATAGAGACCTTACCAACAAAAAAGCTATATCCTGTGATAATAATCACAAGTGTAGCTATCGCTTGCGAAATCGGTCCTGAAAGTTGCTTGACTATATTACAAATTACACGTGATACGACATTATCATTATTTGGAACAGCAGCAGCATCAACAAATTGTACTCCAAAACAGAAAAACACCATCAAACACAGCAAAACTATTTTTTTCATTTCTGAACATTCCTAACTACATTCAGATGGATTGTACGTCACCAAAACTGAAAAATCTATGATAGCGTCTAGTTGGAATGCATAGCAGTATAGGATTATTTAAGTATATTACACCCCTTACAAAAAAGAATTCGTGTCGAATGGTAGTTTAAACATATCATCTGCGCAGCACACGGTTCAAGAGCAACAACCGAGGAGCGACAGAATCCACCGCTCCTGAGAATTTTGGTACTCACATAAAGAAGCGCCTCATTTAGACGTAGCCCTGCTCTTGCCGCTCACGACTTTACCTGATGTGCACTGATAATCCGATCCAAGTATCCAGCCCATGATGGTCTGTGCACCAAAGACGAACATTATCCCAGCTGCAACTATGAACAACATACCTATAGAGACCTTACCAACAAAAAAGCTATATCCTGTGATAATAATCACAAGTGTAGCTATCGCTTGCGAAATCGGTCCTGAAAGTTGCTTGACTATATTACAAATTACGTACGACACTATACTATCATCGCTGCCGCTACTTTTCTTGGCATAAGCTTGATCAGTCGTAAACAAGCAGCACAGCATGAAACACCACAGCACTATCTTACCCATTACTTACTTCCTCCAACATCAGTGTTTTGGAGGATTCTAAATGAAGAGTATTAAATCACTATTTATTTCCTTATACATCATCATCTTTTAGAATTTCATAGAGAACATTAAAAATTAATTTGATCCCAACAACAAAACTATTGAACCTTACGAAGGTAATATTCAAATTTACAACAATACGGATCTCTATTTACGGCTTTATTTTAAGCGCCTCTATGAAAGCTTTTTGAGGAATATTTGCTTTGCCTATGCTGTGCATTCTTTTCTTACCCTTTTTCTGTTTTTCTAAGAGCTTCATTCTTCTTGTTCTGTCACCACCGTATAACTTTGCAGTGACATCTTTTCTATAAGGATTCACAGTCTCTCTCGCCACGACTTTACCTCCTATCGCAGCCTGTATAGCGATTTTATATTGCTGTCTAGGAATCAAATCTTTCAAGCGCTCACAAATTTCTCTACCACGTCTATCAGCGCTTGGCCGGTAGACAAGAATAGAAAGCGCATCTGCTTCCTCACCATTGATCAGGATACTAAGCTTTACCAAGTCATTGGCCTGATATTCAGAGATTTCCCAATCTAGGCTTGCGTAACCCTTTGACATGGACTTCAATCTATCATAGAAGTCGAAGACTATCTCAGAAAGAGGCAGGCGATAGGTGAGTATAGCCTTATTATCCACATATCCGAGATCAATTTGTTCTCCTCTCTTCTCATTACACAGATTGATCACTTCACCTATATAATCTCCAGGCAACATTATGGAGGCCTTGATCCAGGGTTCTTCAATCTTCTCGATCTTACTTGGATCTGGCATCGCTGTAGGATTATAAAGTTCCAGAACTGAACCATTCCTCATATGGATTCTGTAGACTACACTAGGTGCTGTGAGAACTAGAGCTAGATCGAATTCTTCATCTAATCTTTCAGTGATCACCTCCAAGTGGAGCATTCCAAGGAAACCGCACCTAAAGCCGTGTCCCAAAGCAGAAGACGCCTCAGGCTCGAAAGTGAAACTGGAATCATTTAGATGTAATTTCTCCAAGCTTTGACGTAACTTTTCGAACTCGTCTGCACTAACCGGAAACAGACTACAAAACACAACAGGTTGAAGCTTCTTAAAACCAGGAAGAAGTTCTGGACAAGGATTTCTACTATCTATTATAGTGTCACCGATATTACAATCACTGACATCCTTTATTGAGGCAGTGAAAAATCCGATTTCTCCAGCTTTGAGCTCTGGCACATTCTTTTTTTCTGGTGTAAAGATTCCAACTGTTTCCACAGCGTACCTATGTTTAGTTGACATCATTTCGATGTTCATACCACTTTTGATCGTGCCATTTTTCACTCTGACAAGTATTACTACTCCCAGATAAATATCGTACCAACTATCGACGAGTAGTGCCTGTAAGTATTTTTCCGGATCTCCTTCCGGGGGAGGGATATACTTAACGATGCTTTCGAGCAAATCGGTAATACCTAGACCCGTTTTAGCGGATACTTCGACGGCATTATCTGTACTTATCCCTATTACTTCTCTTATTTGCGCTTTGACCCTTTCTGGCTCAGCGGAATCCAGATCGACCTTATTGATCACGGGAATAATAGTTTGATCATTATCTATAGCTTTGTATACATTAGCTAAGGTCTGCGCTTCCACGCCCTGTGTTGCATCCACGACAAGAAGCGAACCCTCACATGCAGCAAGAGACCTACTAACTTCATATGAAAAATCTACATGCCCTGGCGTATCCATAAGATTCAGTATATAACCCTGACCATTTTTTGCTCTATACTTAAGCATTACAGTCTGGGACTTGATCGTAATACCGCGTTCTCGCTCTATTTTCATTGAATCCAGTAATTGCGCTTTCATCTTTCTCGGATCGATAGCGCAACACTCTTCCATCAACCTATCCGCAAGAGTGGACTTACCATGATCTATGTGGGCAATAATTGCGAAGTTCCTAATGTTTCTCATGAAATTCTCTATGCAGTCAGTGGCTAAACTACTAAGACAACTATAACAGAATGAAAAAGACATGCACTATATCCGACAAACGCGAATCAAACACCATGGATCGAATTAAATTTCATGCTTCTAAGCAGAAAATATTTGGATCGCAAAGCACGTGACTCGAGATAGAACATAATGCAAACTGGGTCCGACAGTGACACGACCAGCATACAAGTATGCACAACAGACTCTAAGATGGACATACCTTCTCAACGCGTGATGAGCCCAGCTCAAATAAATAAAGCACCTTTATCTCAATTGATATACACAGTTCATCTTAAATTCCAGATTGGCATAAACCAGCCTACCTCAACTCTAATCAGTCCACACAGCTGCACCATCAGATTACAGGGACTTCAGGTATCAACGCAACACAGCCCTATCTGAGGACAACTTTCTCTATCATTGCGATAGTATTAGCTACTCCGTATAAAGCAATAAAAGATCCAATGCGTGGACCCTCAGATTGCCCAAGCAATATTTGGTACAACACCTGAAACCACACTTTGATATCTGATGAATATCCACTTTCTTTTCCGACTGAGTAAACGAGTTGTTGTATCTCCTCAGCTATAGCGTCACCAGGGATTTTTTTTAATTCATCCGCTAACAGCATGAGCGCCTTAAATTCGTTTTCAGTTGGCTTTCTGTAATTTTTGCTCGGCTCTACAAAATCTCGATAGTACGAAATCGCATGTTTGACCAATCTATCCAATAGAGGACTATTCTCAGGCGCAACAAGCGGATTGTAGCGCTGTATAAATCCCCATAGGACACCAGGATTCTCAGGATTACACGCAGAGGCCAAATTCAAAAGCAGGGAATATGTAATACCTTTGGCTATTTCTTTATCCTTGGCATCAATAAAACTGAGAGGGTTCGTCAGATCACCCTTGCTGAACGATTGTAGGAAACGTAAATAGTCATCGACGTTTTTCGGAATGATATCAAAATATAATCTTTTCGCCCTCTTCGGGTGCTGGAACATGAAGAATGCAAGACTTTCCCAAGGAGCATAAGTAAGCCATTCTTCTATTGTCAGCCCGTTACCCTTGGACTTCGAGATCTTTTTACCTTCTTCATCGAGAAAGAGCTCATACACAGAAAGCTCAGGAGGCGTACTTCCAAGTATCTTTGCAATCTTCGCGGAAAGCACTGCAGAAGGTGTTAGATCTTTCCCATGGAATTCAAAATCCACACCCAAAGCTGCCCAACGCATTCCCCAATCCACTTTCCACTGTAACTTGCAGGCACCTCCGGTAACTCCGGATTCCATCAACGCACCAGTACTTGGATCTTCATAGATTATGGAGTTCTCTTTTAGTTCCATCACCTTTGCTTGGAGTACTCTACCATCTCTCACCGGCAGAAATGGACTATACGTTTGTTGTCTCTCATCACCAAGCGTTGGGAGTATTAAATCCAGAATTCTCCTATTGTTTCTCAATACAAGGAGTAACTGCTCATCAAACAAGCCACGCTGGTAACATTCAGTGGCACTCTTGAACTCATACTGAAAACCGAAAAGGTCCAAAAAGGACATCAATCGAGCATTCATATGAGCACCATAGCTTTCGTGGGTGCGAAACGGATCAGGAATAGATGTCAAAGCATGTCCAAGATATTTCTCCACCTCCTCAGGATTTGGGACATTATCTGGTACCTTTCTCAGTCCATCCATGTCGTCGGAGAAGCAAATTAACTTCATATCCACCCCAGGAGAAAGGTACTCTAATGCTTTCATCACCATTATGGTGCGAACCACCTCACCAAATGTCCCTATATGTGGCAATCCTGAAGGCCCATATCCTGTTTCGAAAATTATTGTTTTATGTTTTCCAATTCTGGGTAACAGTTTCTTTGCTTCTTCTATTGGCCAGGCAACTTGAGATTTCATTCGTTATTTGTTCTTAAGACGTCTTCTACTTAAAAGCGTACAACACCGCACCCGAAATTATAATCACCTGCTGGCGCTGTACAGAATCTCCGAACGGTAACACTACTGCAGCTCTCCGTGAACAGCAGGAGTAAGACGGACGGGGTAAGGGCAATAAAAATTCATAAATTTCCACAAACCTCTTGATTCTTAATTTATTTATATGATATTATGTGCCTGATTTCGGATTATATAGTTTTTATGAAATACCTAAAGAAAAATACCATTCCTGCTGTTGCTACGACCTGGGTTGTATGCCGTTGTTTGGCTGTGATATGTGAAGACGCTTTTTTTATCACAAGAAATATGATGAAATTATCATGCTGCAATTATGCTGCATATATTCATTGGTTAGGTAATGCAGTTATGAAGATTCATCACCACATGACCAATGTCTTTAATATAGAGAGGATACCAATATGCAGAGCACAAGAAACTTATTAACACAACTGAGGGAAGTAAGAAGACAAATCTCAACATCAGATCTTCCAGTCCGTTTAAAACTGGCATACTTCAAACAAGAATTAGCCAAAAGCTGTGCCAGAACACTAGGAGAATCGTCAGCAAGTGAGAAGGTACAAGCAGTACTAAACGTTACGGACACAATACTTAATAATTCCGGTACTCGGGGATTACACAGTTTCGCGTCTGAGGCACTCAAGCACGAACAGATAAACGGCAAAATATTGCAACAAGCAGGAATCCCGACACCTCATATGTATCCGACTATCGATATCTCAAAGGGATCCGCAGGGCGTAATGTTGGTGCGTGTGTAGCAAGAATGTATTGCGCATTCATTAAGGATACCGTTGAGTCCAGCCCACCTCCGCCGCCTACCGGAGCGAACAAGGTGATGTTAGAAGGCTCACAAAAAGAAGTGACTAAACGGTAAACATGCACTGCTTAGAACAGCAACTCAAGTAGATATTCATTAGTTATTCCTTGGTAGTGTACACATGGAGCTGTCCACCACTGAGGAAATGACTCAGGTTTTTGAGAACTGGCCAGACCCACACACATTACATGATGGATCCTTTAGTATGGTTGCCCTTCTGAATTTATTCAGGAGAACGTCGCAGAAAATAAAAGTTCCTGAATCCTCAGGATGCAGTCGAAGGATTTCCTGAATGACTTTCATTGATTGGATACTGCCTATTACATTCACTGCAGCACCGATGACTCCACCGCCTTCGCATGAATGATCTATCGCTTGCTTTGGCTTCTCATAGCAGAAGCACTGATAGCAAGATGCTTCTATGGAAACAAAGGATTTAATCACGATAACATATCCGGAATAACCAATAACCGCACCTGAAATCAAAGGTTTTTTCAAAAGATGACACAATCTATTTAGATAGAACCTCGTTTCAAAATTATCTGAGCAATCGACGATAATCTCATATTCCGATATGATCTCGGAACAGTCTTGAATGCGTGCGGGATAACGATGAATCTTACAATCAGGATTGAATGCTTTTAGTCTTGTTTGTGCAGCATCGACCTTTAGCTTATGGATCGAGGCATTGTCAAACAAAAATTGTCTATTAAGATTCGATTCGGAAATTCTATCAAAATCTACGATAGCTATTTCACCGACTCCAGCACCAACAAGATTGTATAATACTGAACATCCGAGTCCACCGACACCGATAACCAATACCTTAGCATCAAGAATCGCATATTGTCCGGTTTTACCAAAAAGAGCAAAGTGTTGTAAATATCTGCGATTCACACAATATAAAGTATTGGATTTGCAAATTGTCCCACCAAATAATTGCAGAAATCAACTGCGCTGCTATACAACACAGGCAGTGAACAAAAGATACCTCTTCTAATCCATGGGAGCCACCGAGGATATGTTAGTGTTATTGTAGTCTAGTAATCCAGTGATTCCAAACAAGCAAGGAAAATCAGACATTCAAAATTGCTGGTAACTTGGTATTATGTCATTGAGCATGGAAAACAACATTGTGAAAATGCACACAGACATCATCATAGTAGGGGCTGGTCCAGTGGGAATATTTACTGCTTTCCAGGCTGGAATGCTAGGCATGAAGACTCATATAATCGACTCTCTACCTTCCGTTGGGGGACAGTGTACAGCTTTATACCCAGAGAAATTCATATATGATATTCCAGGATATAAACAGATTACTGCTGCATCACTTATCTCGAACCTTGTAGATCAGGCAGATAGGTTCAGCCCCACCTATCACACTGGACAGTTTGTGACACATCTGGAAAAAGCAGACGATTCTTTTACAGTCAAGACAAGCAAAGGACTCGAAATACAATCAAAAGCCGTCATCATTGCAGCGGGTGCAGGCGCATTCGACTACAATAAAATTCCCATAGATTCGAGTGAGATATATGAAGGCAAATCGCTTTTTTACAGCGTCCAAGATGTTGAGCTTTTTCGGAATAAGACGGTCGCGATAGCAGGCGGCGGTGATTCAGCTGCAGACTGGGGAGTGATACTAGCAGATATCGCTAAGCAGGTTTATGTGATACACAGACGTTCAAAGTTCAGATGTTTGGACAGCACGTTTACGCAACTCAGGAACCTTGAAAATACTGGTAAAGTCAGGATAGTGACGCCATGTCAGATCACTGACATTGAAGGAATCGGAACCCAAATCACTAGGATTGAATTAACTACGCTATCAGGTGAGTCAATGATGCTAGAAACCGATTATTTGCTGGCTTTTTTTGGTCTGAAACCTTCTCTGAACCATCTGGAGAATTGGAGCCTAGATATTATCAATCACTCTATCAAAGTGGATCCGATTAGCTGCAGCACGAATATCGATGGCGTATATGCTGTCGGAGATGTAGCATCATATGAATCAAAGCTAAAGTTGATCCTCTGCGGATTTTCAGAGAGTGCAATTGCATGCCACCACATTCACAAAAGGGTTTCTTGTAACAGGGCGTATAATTTCCAATACTCCACCAGCATGACTGAGGTTTTTAAGTAGTCCGTGCTACCAGTAGGCTGTAGTCATTAATGAAATTACCTAACATCAGCTGGAACCGTTGATGGTACTTTTTCGGGCAACCTAAATCAGGGAACCTGCGATCAAGTAGCACGCCCTCCTCTAAAATCCTTACATCAGACAACAGAAGTGGCCAGACAAATTGTTCAAACGAGGTGACTGAAACTATTCACAAAGGGTAGGGCCGCTCCATCTCTTCTGGATATCAACACCCTAACTCTTTTAGTTTTACTGCAAGTCCATCAAATGACGCTGTATACTCTATACCAGTCTCCATGAGTTTAATGATGCATTCATTTCTCGATAACTCATCCTCTCCAAAGATGACTGTGAGAAAGCTATTTTCGGACCGCTTCATCCGGGACCTAAGGCTGAGTCCATAATACATATCAACACGGAATCCCTCAGTACGAAGAGCGAAGACTAATTTTACCGCTTTTCTCTGCGCAACTTCACCTATAGGCACCACGGAAACAATCTTCTCGCAGATAGACACTTCGACAGTCGTTGCTTCAACAAGGCGCTCGATGCCCGCAGCAAAACCAATTGAGGAAACTTTCTTTCCACCTAGATTCTCCACAAGCTGTTCATATCTCCCACCCCCCAGGAGGGCATCTTGGGCACCAATATCGGCACTAGTACACTCAAAAATCAGACCAGAATAATAATCCAAACCTCTGACTAGCCTGTAATCAATCGAAAAATCAATCTCCATCTCTCGCAGCACACCACAGATTGAATCAAAATGTACAAGCGAAATATCGGTATGATGTTCCAGAATTTTCGGTGCACACTCTATTATCTCTTTGTCGGCGGGATCCTTTGAATCCAAGATCCTCAACGGATTTCTTTCTAATCTGAGTAGACTATCAGCCGATAAGTCACTCTTGTACTGCTTAAAATAATCAATTAGGGCACACCTGTACCTCTCCCTCGCTTTGGAACAACCAAGTGAATTAATACGCAATTTATTCTCGATGCCTAATTCCCTCAGAAAAGAAACAGCTAATACTATGGCCTCTACATCCCACAGGAAACTATCAACTCCGATCCACTCAAAATTCACCTGGTGAAACTGCCTATACCTACCTTTCTGGGGTCTCTCATATCTGAACAAAGGACCAAAAGAAAATAACTTCACAGGGGAAGGAGTATGCTGGAAGTTTCCAACAAACGCTCTCACAATAGCTGCAGTGAATTCTGGTCTGAGACAGATATTATGTCCACTTTTATCTTCGAATGAGTAGATCTCCTTGCTTACTACATCGGAGGTTTCACCTAAGTTACGAATAAAAAGTTCAGTATACTCAATGATCGGAGTAGCGAGCTCAGAAAATAAATATCGAATAGAAAGATCACGAGCAACTTTTTCAATGAACCGCATCTTCTCAAGATTCTGCCCGAAAAGATCTTTAGTCCCTGTGATATTATTGATTTTTGTATTCATCCACTGTCCACAATTTCATAGAGATGGCATGTACACCGTTATTGAGGTATTTTTCCAGAATTTTAAAAAGCATTTTGTGTCGTACTACCCTTGTCAAGCCATCAAAATCAGAGGATACGACAACCACCTCAAAATGAGAATTCTTGGAATATCCAGTATGCCCAAAGTGCTCCTCAGAGGTATTCTTTACATCACAATATACGACATTTAAAGCACTTCGGATGGCATTTTCAATTTCCATAGATCGAGTCTCTTATGAATCCAGTAAAGACTATAGCACAATCTGCTAAATCAACATGAGCCCCTAGGGGGTCTCTACTTAATGCCAGAGTATGATCGATTCCATCCTAGAACTGTTCAAATTTTTCAACTGGTTTGTAGAAACATAACGAAAACAAGGTCACCAAACCAACGATAATCAGTGGTATGGCACCCGCGGAACTCGTACCACTCGCACTTATCAGCAGGACCGCAAAAGCCGGAGCCATACCTCCAAAAAGAGCACTTGAAATATTCCTCGACAGCGCCAAGCCAGTGTATGAAACCTCCACAGGGAGTATTTCATAGACAGCTGTACTCACAGGACCCAAGGAGAGACCTACTATCAACACAAAAAGAGTTTTTGCAATAATGATGCAAGGAAAAAGTCCACTTTCCATCAACAGGAAAATCGGATACGCGAAAATAATCGATGAAACTGCAGCAATCAAAAGCATCAATTTTCTTCCGAAAAAATCCGAGAATAATGCTGCGAGTAAAGTGAAAATCCCTAACAACCCAAGAAACAGCAAATGTATCAGCTCAAACGTGATATCCGAGAAGCCCATTTTAGTAGTGAAGTAGACGTTCAGAAACACAAGAAAAAGATAAAGACTAGTTTCCTCTAAACTATCTATTCCAATTGCGACAAACAGGGCCTTTTTGTACTTCCTGAACAAAGTAGCTAATGGTAGAGAAACGGTCTTTTTCGAATTCTCAAAGACAGGAGTTTCACCTGAGCAAGCTCTGAAAATCGAACCTATAATCCCAATCGCTGTTCCGGCAATGAAGGGGATCCTCCAACCCCAGATTAAGAACTCTTCCTGAGATATGAGAGCATTACATATGAGTACAACAACACTACTCATTGCAGCACCTATAATCGCACTGAGAACTTCGAAGCTTCCGAAAAACCCTCTGTACTTTGGAGGACTACACTCTATCAAGAAGAGTACGTTACCCACCTCTCCTCCAAGCGCAAAACCCTGAAGCATCCTAACTAGGACAAGCATAATGACAGCACTTATTCCAGCAGTGTGATACGTAGGCAAAATTGCAAGTAATGCCACAGGGACGAACATCATTATTATTGAAAGCAACACACCGATTCTTCGGCCATATTTATCACCTACATGCCCAAAGAAAATTGCCCCTACCGGCCGCATGAGAAAACCAACCGCAAAAGTCCCAAAGGAAGAAATAAGTTGCAGTCTCGGATCACTGCTCGGAAAAAATAAAAGATTGATAGTACCAATAAGGTGTCCATATAACGCATACTCATACCAGACAAGGCTATTACACAGTAAAGTCGTGATGACAGTCTTTATGAATTCGGACTTCTTGAACATGCTCTTCCAGTTAGTTTATGGATCGGTTTTCAATGAGCTCACTAATGGGATCTCTAAAGGACCATACAGTACAGCACTGAGCGCACTTATCGAGTATTCCACTGCAACCACCCAGGATACATCAGAAGCAGTTTTATGTCCACCCAGAAATAATTTTGGCAGTCACACGGAAAAAACGCTACCATGTACCAACTCAATTTCCGCGCTATTTGAACGGATCGCGATACCTATCTCAACGGAAATTAAGTGTAAAAACTATCAAATCAAGCAATTCTTCATTACAATTATCATCTCCACTGATACCAATTCTGTTGTGACTTCACGATGCAATACCTATCAAGTACGCTGAACACGCTTAAAAATATCCATAAAAATAAGACTCTATGGGTGATAATAGGCCTCATTTTGTTTCGCAGCGTGCTGTATGAACCATTCATAATCCCATCCGGGTCAATGAAGAGTACATTACTTGTCGGCGACTACATTGTGACCTCAAAATATGCATATGGATATAGCCGGTATTCTTTTCCCTTTGCACCCTCGTTCATAAAGGGGAATCCAAGAATCTTCTATGATTCCCCAAAACGCGGCGACATTGTAGTCTTCAGGAACCCACATAAGGCGAGTACAAACTACATCAAGAGAGTCATTGGCTTACCTGGGGATAGGATTCAACTAATAAATGGAGATACCTACATAAACGGAGAACCCTTAAAAAGGGAAGAAGGTCCAATCTTTGTGGATTCCGACTCATCAGAAATACGAAGTTTCATAGAGACTTTAGACAATAAACGTTCCTACTCAATACTACAGGAAACCGCTGAAGGTCCAACCAACAATACAGGAGTCTATTATGTTCCGCGGAATCATTTCTTCGTCATGGGTGATAATCGAGATAACTCAACGGATAGTAGATTCCTTTCAGCTGTAGGCTTCATTCCGGCGGAATACCTGGTGGGAAGAGCAGAACGTGTTCTTCTCTCATTTGGAAGATCAAAGAGCAATCTAATTCCATTCAGGCTCCGCATTGAAAGAAGCTGGAAATCGCTACGCCCACTGGAGTCCTGACCTACAGCTACAGCGTCCGTTCTTGAAGTCGCCGGTCTCAGGCCTATATAATCTGGCCAATTAGCATATCTGAATTGCAACTATTTATCCTTACTTTTAAAGTACTTGGACCTTCGACTGCATGATCCAACTTGACCACAGAGAAATTTTCGCTTCTCCCGATATTATCCCTTTCCAGGACGACATTATGTACCTGCCCTATCTGGGCTTCATAAAATTCCCGCAATTTTTTTTTGCCTAATTCTATGAGTTGCTTTGCGCGTCTCTTTCGGATCGATTCATCAACCTGGGGCATTAATGCAGCTTTCGTTCCCTTCTTCGGTGAAAAAGGGAAAACATGTAAATACGGAATAGCAAGTTCTTCGATCAGTCGATAAGTATTCAGAAACATTTCTTCAGTTTCAGTTGGGAAGCCAGCAATGATATCCGCCCCGAAAGCAGTGACTGAACGCAACGAAGAAACTCTTGAATAAAAATCCCTAATCTGTTTGAGATTATGTCTTCTTTTCATTCTTTTTAGGATCATCTCATCGCCGGACTGTAGACTGAGATGAATATGTGGCATAAGACGGGGTTCACTGACGAATAATCCAATGAACTCATCATCCAGTTCTGCGACATCCACTGATGAAAGCCGTAACCTTGGTAACTCCGGGACATTATCCAGAATTGCCCTTATTAGATAACTTAATGATGGTTTCCCGAAAAGGTCCTTACCATAATCCGTGATATCTACCCCTGTAAGTACTACTTCCAAGACACCTGCTTCCGCCATTTCGCGGACCTCTGCAATAAGTACTTCAACTGGCACTGAACGATTTTTCCCTCTTGCAAGCGTAATAGCACAGAAAGTACAATCATGATCGCAACCATTTTGTATTTCTAAAAAACTCCTAGTCCGTCCTGACAAAATTGGGGATACAGCTTTACGCCGAGAGATATCCTTATCCACAGCTGAAATATCCCCTACTAAAATTCGCTTTTCAGATTTGTAATTCTCGAGCTGTAGCTTCTCTATGTTACCTAGAACCTTAAAAACACCTGGAATAGCAAGATAGCCCTCTGGATCAAGCTGGACTCCGCAACCCACGACTATGATCTTTTTATTCGGATCTTCTCTGTGACATCTTCTTATTCTTTGTTTGACCTGACGCTCAGCTTCATTCGTGACAGCACAAGTGTTAATCACAATGATCTCTTCTCCGTTATTGGAACTTAAAAAATCCTTAATTAGATCGCTTTCATAGAAGTTCAGCCTACACCCGAACGTAATGACTTTAGTCATAGTGGCAACAGCTTAGGAGAATTTGATGGGATCACGTGTAGAGTATCATCTTTATCTGGATAAAAAACAATCTCGAGATATCTTACTTCCTTAATGTTATGTTCCTTTGTGCGCAATGAAATCTCACAGTCCGTTCAGGCTACTCGCCTTAATTCCTAAGACACCAGCTTCATTGAAGATCTCTGCGAAACCATTATATATCGCCACCACAATAGAGATAAGATTATGCACCACACCGGGACACCGTACACCCTGAACCATTTGTTTACTCTTTAGTATTATCGTGTTCATTTAGAGGCTAGGAAAATCAAAGGTTGCCCACGGCTATGTTAGATAAGGTAATAATATATATCTCAGGCAAAGAAATTACCTTATTCGAAGTAGCTAACGATCACAGTAATATCGTCTCATCCAAGACCATAGACCTGGAACAACTCGCAGAACTTATAAATCTCAATAATGCATCGAGCTACATCTTATTGGACCCTTCCAGAGTACAGCAGAGATATTTCACTAAAGACTTTCCATTTATTTCCTATATAAACATAAATGCTCTGTTGCAAAAGACCATACTCGAAGAAAAATGCGGACACTATCCTTTATGTGAGTACTTCCCGATTAGTAGGAGCGCTAATAGACTATGCTATTCTTTTGTCTGCTCCGAGATAGAACCGGAGATCGAGAGATTCATATCGAGGACTGGAAGAAACTTCAAAGGTATCTTTTTCCCATTTGTGGAGATCCGACAAATATCGAAGAAGTTATTCAATTCCCACAACAGATTACAGAAAAACAACGCGATCCTTGTTTATAGCGCACCACATAGTCTTACAGTAATTTATCTAAGCAAAGAACATGTCCCCCTGGATATGAAGGGTATAGTCCTAGAACAAAACACCCCAACTTCGATAGCAGGGGAAATTCTACAGAAAATCGAGGAATTATCATTAATTACGAGCAACAACATTGTCGTAATTGCAACTAAAACGATAAACCAGATCATCAAGACTGAAGAAAAACTCGCAGATATCTTCCTTCTTACGCCCTACGAAGCCGCTATCCTGCTCAAGATTGAAAATTTCTTCAAAGAAGACGAAGATAGAGGCGAATTACTTTTCGCGAGAAATATATTACTGAATAAATTAAAATATAGGACACTGCCAAGGAAGTACGCTAAGCTGGAAAAACAGTATTCTAGGGAAAAAACTGAGACCTTGGTAAGTGTGATAATGTTCCTGTTATCAGTATTTAGTATTTTCTTCTGTGAGATAAAACTCAACAGTTACACAATGGAGAGCAATGCGATTTCAAAGGAATTGGGCTACCTAGACATCGTTTCTGCTGGATTAAAAGAGGACCTAAATAACTACGATACTCAATCCCAGGAGAAAATAAAGCTATATAAGTTGTTCCAGAGTCCAAACAAATCCCCGACGGACTATTTGTTGAGACTCGAAAATCAGGTTGTGGTAACAGGTCTCCAGGTCGAGTACAGCGACAACGGAGTATCACTCTCTGTGGACGGTACTCCACAAGTTGATGAAGCGTCAATGATGAGGGAAATAAAGAAATACTACGCAAATCACCGTTTCATATTGAACGGACAGGTTGTCACGCTGGGAGCTTAGAAACGATGGCAAAGCATTATCTGAAACATATAGTGTTACTCTCCTCGATTCTCCTTTTGTGCTTTGTCGTATTCCACTATACCAATCAGTTTAAGGAAACAATTACGCTTCTTAAAATCAATCAGTGGGAGGTCAGTAAACAACGCTCGGATATTGATAAAATGAAAGCTGAGATCAAAAAGCTAATCACAGAGGATTCACTTGCGACACAGGTTATTTTTTCGAATAGTGTTGAGAACCTTACTCTTCTCTTTGAACTAATAAGGGACGATTATGAACTAGAAAACTACAACTTCCAAATCGAGAATTCGGAGAAAATAGAAGCATTAAGAGGTTCTGCATTCTATGATGTGATTGTAACCCAGGTATCCCTCTCTTTTTCAGTTGACTCCAAAATGAAATTCTACATGTTCCTGGATGAATTAGTTGAAAAAATTCCTGGGCACGTGTATGTCAAGTCCATTACCTTCGCCACAAAGGAAAGGGAACTATACACTGTATTAAAATTGGAAATTTATACCCTCAAAATGAAACATCTGGATAGTCCAGGTTATTAGTACATCTACTGGGCAGAAAGATTTACTTTGGAGTAACTGATCGGGTATAATTCCAATGGAATCTCTTGTTAATCTCAGGATTCTCCTCACTTGGAAACATGATTGTCAGTTTCTCTATTTCTGCTTATCTGTAACGCTTCCTAGGTCTCGGGCCTACCCCTATCAAGAAACATGAATCTTAAAGTAAATTTTAAAGCTCGAGATATTGTTGTAACTAATGGAGATATCTCCGAGCAGATTCTGCACAAAGCGGTAGGATATGTCAGCCCTCGATATCTCACGATCAATAGATACAAATCCAGTAGTGCATCTATAGAGATACGCGCACCTGATATGTCACCGTTACTGCGATGTACCCTTTCCTACACACTAGCGCCCGACAGACGTACATTTTCCTCAGACATCACGCTTACTGCATCAGAGTATCTCTCGCATTGGATACTAGCAAAGATTACTTCAAGTACCAGCAAGGATGAGAGTCCTGACCTGACTCACTTAAAGAAACGGTACATACTCGCCGCTAAAAACCTTCAGGGTTTGAAACACAAGTTGCGCCTATCAAGGATTTGTACTGCTGTATTTTTCTTCTACAGTGCTATCAGCATCATTGCAACTGCGGCTACTTTTATCACTCACAATGTACATGCCAAAAAGTATGGGCAACCACTATTTACCTCTCTGTCAATAGCATTCATAGCAGTATTCGTTGCATTTCTTATCTCCATCCCATGTTTTAAAGAAGAGATAGGAGGCGCTAAGGCAGAATACAACAGTGTATTAAAGTCACTACTTACTGAAATAAAACTATCAAAAGAACTTCTGGTTGAAAAATGTAATCAGTACATAGCGTCCACTAAGGAGCTAAACATCCCGCTTATAAGACTACAGGAAACTCAAATAGATGGCGTAGCAAACGAAGAAGAGCGCTTATCATTAAGATGATAAAGTACTAAGAGCATCCCACACTTACGTTCTGGAGCTGTATCTGCGGAAGCACTGTTTACACCCTATTGGACACGTAGCACCCTGTGAGGGTTCACTACAGAGCTGGGCCAAACACTCCACAAACTTCGCATGCACAGACAACGCAGGGACCCTAAAAAAGTGTTCAGCTAGTACCGAATACTCCAGATCTAATTCTACTAGTGTCTCAGAATGTTCTGAGACGAATGCAATAGGAACAACCACCAATGACCGATTAGAGTATTTTTTGATCACGGTAATGGTATCAGGCTCTAGCCACTTTCGTCCGCCGACTTTACTTTGGTAACAAATTTCCCAATCCAGCTCCTTTATTCCGATGCGCGAAACTATCCTCTCAACACAAGATTCAATCTGGAACTGATACGGATCCCCTTCCTCTACCATCTTCAGCGGGAGACCATGTGCAGAGAATAGAATCACAGGTTTTCCGAAATCGAGTGCAACATTGTAATAGCTGAGAATCATTTCGACATGCGCCTCAATGAAGAGCGGATGAGAATAATAGCAACACACTACCCTAGTCGGAACACGAAGAAGATCCAAGCATTGCTCTATAGAGGAGAGCGAGGTAGCACTGGAAAACTGAGGATAAAGAGGCAAAAGAATCACTTCAGAGAACTCACCACTATTCAGTCTCGGTATACTCTCATGAATGAAAGGGTGCCAATACCTCATGGCGACAAAAACCTCGTAACCACCGCCAAGAACCTCACACAGAGCCGCAGCTTGCTTGCGGGTTTCCAGTAGTATGGGCGATTTACCGCCAAGTCGGCCATAGATAGAACGCGCCTCCGTGCATCTCTTATAGGAAATCCATCTGGCCAGCAGGTATCTGAAAGGATTAGGCAAGTCAAGAATCCTGCGATCATAAAAGAGATTGAAAAGAAAAGGCCCAACTGCCTCTATGGAATCTGGTCCACCGAGATTCAGCAAGACCACAGCTCTTTTTTGCATACGAGGACCTACGGACTCTCACAAAAGATACACGGGAGCCCTCCCATACTACGTAGATACCCCAGGACCAGGCGAAATCGGCGTAATATCTGCGCTGGCACTAGCTGTACTTGGGGCGCCATCAACAAAATTCGCAAAGGATTGGAATCCACTACCAGCCCTACCCCGAGCAGTAGAAGGTAAAAAGCACAACAGCGGCTGCAGAACCTGAAAAAAGTTGTGAGCCATCTGCTTTACTACATCCCTGGTTCCGGCAAATAGCTTTTGTTCCCGCTCGTTACTCTCTTCATTCTTCTGAGGAAAGCACATAGCAACACAATCAAAGAGGAAGATAAGGGGCAACTCAAGAATGTTCAGCGCAAGAAGTATTAGGAAAAAAGGGAGAACAGTAAGCGCACAGAAAAAATGAAAGGCAAATGATGAAACACAACCTCCTCCGCTACTTGCACCTTCCTGAGGAGAAGTAGAAGATTCCTCTTGCTTTTCAGGGCACCACTGATCGAACGAGAAGCAGCGCCAGTTTACAAACTTTTGAAGTGAATTCCTTGCGCCTGGACAACCAGGAATCTTAAAATGGACAGCGTAATTCCCGCTTCTCTTATAGGCGCTCTCGTGATCGTAGTCATCACAACAGTCCAGACGCTTCCCAGTGATCCTCAACAATGCACAAATAGACATCATCAAGACCATACACGTAAAGAGCGCAATGATCATTCTTAGAGTCTTACTCTCTTTCAAGCCTGGAATAAAGTTAAAAATATACTCGGATAGAAGAGGGCAAATAAGCCCCATACATATGACTGTCTCCAGTGCCGGGACGATATTATTATATATCCCATATAATCCCTCGCGTTTTTTTCTCGCACCTTCTGTGTAGCCACCCTTCTCCAAGAGAGTGCCATTAACTGCAACTAGAGACCCAATAATAAAATTATCGAACCCTTTGAATCCGCATAGAATGGACTTCTGAATGAGTCTGATGTCAAGCCTACGAGCCATAACGAAAATATTCCAAAAACAAATGCAATAATAGAACAGAACTTCACTTTAATACAATACCTAAATTGTTACTTACGAATGTAAACACACAGTTGAACATTTCAGGAACAGCGCCAATAGACACAGAAATCCAGCACGTGGGCTCAGCCCATGGTCTTGATATGCTTTGACAATCTACTTATGATTCTCGCTGCCTTATTTTTATGAAGAACCCTCTTCGTGACACCTCTATGGACCTCAGGTTGAGCGACCCTCAGCGCCTCGACTGCAACATCTTTGGTACCGGTAGCAATTGCTTCCCTCACTTTCTTAATGAAGGTCTTTATCCGGCTCATTCTCATTTTATTAATTAAGGTCCGCTTTTGCGTTTTGCGTACCATTTTTTTTGCACTAGCAGTATTCGGCATATTTTGTACTACTTTCTCACTTTAAGACTTCAAAAGAATCGACAATACGGCAGGCCAGTTTGTTGACATCCCCCGCACCCATGAAAACAATTATGGCACCTTTTGTGTTTATTTCAACGATCCTATCATAAGTTTCTTTATCATTCTTCGCGTGGAAGACCTTCGTTGCACCTTGCTCCCTGGCGCTGCAGCACAGCTGCTCTGAATCATAACCATTTGGTTTTTCTCCGGCGGGATAGATATCCAAGAAGATCAGGGCATTGACCTTTCTCCAGAGACTAGAATACCGCTCGAAAAACTTAGCGACTCTGCTATATCTGTGGGGCTGTACCACCAAAATCAGCTTTCCCATATGTGACAGCGCATCAGCAGTTGATAGAATCTCATCTGGATGATGGGCGTAGTCAGTGAAAACCTTGGAACCTAAAAGTTCCCCGATAAATGTCATTCTCCTGAAGACTCCGCCATAATTCTCCAGAGAGTCTTTTATTACTTCCACGCCAACACCGCAGGAGTATGTACATGCAATCGCAGCCATTGCATTTTTGACATTAAAGAGTCCCAATGCATTCAAAAGAAAATCATGATACTCATCCAGCTTATATCGGAAACGCATTTTCAATCCTTCAGGTTCGACCATGGCAATCCTGGAAGCATTACTCTCAAGATCATAATCATAGCGGAAGCCCTCAACAGAGAAAAAACACTTCAAATTCGGAATGATCGCTTTTGTATTACTAATGAATCTGAGAAATTTTTTTTCCAAGTTCCAGACGTCTTGATGGTATTCCATGTGATCGTCACCTATGTTGGTCACTACGGCAAAATCTCTAGGAAGAAGGGAAAATGTATCATCCGATTCATCACCTTCAACTACATAAAGACTGCTCTTACCTAATCGCACATTATTCCCGAACCTTTGCATTACTCCGCCACAGATAATAGTCGGATCTTTTCCAGCATCAGTGAGAATCTCGCCTATCATGGCAGTAGTCGTTGTCTTTCCGTGACAGCCCGAAACAACTATGACCTCCTTATCTTGCAGCAGGAATTTTAGGATTTCCCAGCGTCTAAGAAGAGGCTTCCCAAGAAGCCTGGCATACTGAAGTTCTGGATGATCTTCAGGGACAGCGTTGGAATATATTATAAAATCAGCATCTCCAATATAAGACAGACCATGCACCACTCTTATTCCAGCTCTAGCAAGTAGATGTGCCGTATCCCCAGGATCCGCATCTGATCCTTGAACTGTATAACCCTGGTTCTTCAGCGCTTGTGCTATACCAGACATCCCTATGCCGCATATTCCGATTATATGCAAAACTCCAGATATCATGCTATGTATTACGTTGAGTTCGCGATAGCATTAAAGTAGTGAAACCAAAAATAGTCTGCGCTATAGATAATCCCGATTTTGGGTATTCATATTCGCTGGTAGCCAGTATATCCGATCACATTCATGTTGTAAAACTAGGATCCGAGTTCTTTTCCTCATGCGGCATTTCAGGTGTGGAGAAGATTGCTTCCATTGGTTTGCCTATATTCCTGGATCTGAAACTCCATGATATTCCGAACACTGTATCGAAGACAATCGAGGTGATCAGGAAAATTCGTGGTATTAAGTTCCTGACTGTCCACATCACTGGTGGGAAGGAGATGATTCTAGCAGCTAGACGTGCCCTTGTTAATACGAAAATCTGCCTATTGGGTGTATCGGCCCTGACAAGTCTCTCACAGGAGGATTTGATCAGTAACAGAATCAGAGAACCACTACCTGAATACGTGAAAAATCTATCACTATTCGGAAAAAACTGTGGCTTGGATGGTGTAATCTGTTCTGTACAGGAATCCCTTTTGGTAAGACAAGCCTGCGGAAAAGATTTCATCATTGTTGCGCCTGGAATTTCCAGCTCCTCTTTAAGTGATCAGAAAAGGGTCGTAGACATCTTCAATTTACCGGTAAACGAAGCTGATTACGTAGTCATAGGACGAGCCATCACACAAGCTCCTTGCCCATTAGACGTGGCTAGAAGAATAATGCTTGCATTAAAAACTGAGCGAAGAGACCTCACTAAGGAGGAATCTCAATAGCAGATCTGACCATCTATTTGTCGGATAGCGATATAGACTTCCTCGCGATATTGCACAGTTGCACAATCAACGAAAATCCGAATGCAAAATATAGATAGTTCTTATTGATCTCAATGTGGATCCCATCAAAGAGAAGCACAATCCCTATGGATGTAATGAATACCAAAGCAAGCGTTTTCAATTCAGGGAACAAAGTGATCCACTTCGAAACCACATCGGATGCAACTCCCATGAAAACTATAGTCACGCTAAAGGCCAATGCTATGAGGAGCATGTTCTGTGTTATCGCAAGCGCCGTCAGAAGAGAGTCAATTGAGAAGACAAGGTCTATAAAGGCAATGTATAGCACAGCTGAGAGTTTGCTATATACCTTGAATTCATTGTTAATCTTCGGTTTGGCGTCATGAATAATTTCACTCAGTCCTTTGAATGAAAGAAACAGTCCACCGATAATGAAAATGACGTCCTGTATTGACAGTGCATAGAAAACAGGTTGTTTGAGCTTCAAAAGAGTCGAAACGGAGAAAAGTGCAACTAGACGGAAGAAAAGCGCAAGTCCGAGACCGAAGTACCGTATACCACTGTTTTCATGGAGTCTGCTAGTAACAACGGAAATAAAGATGATATTGTCTATACCCAGAACGATTTCCAAGAACAATAAGATACAAAAAGCACTAAAGTAATCAAGCATATCGTCCTGAGAGCGCTATAATGGAGGAGTAGCACCAAGAATCACAACAACCCCACCCAGAACACGACACTATAGGAAAATCAACAAACACACACTGGAAGAACATACAGAAAAGATTAATTAAATCAACAGGACCACTTAATCTTTTCCTAGTCCGACACATCTGATCGACCAGTGACTCATCTTCTATCCAAAAAGGTGATTTATTGCGATCAAGATACCGAAAAAGGCGGAAGAGCCTTTATATAATATTGTATCAAATTTCATTTAAGCTCCCTAAGAAATCGACTTCCTTTTATCTCTAAAAAGTACTACCCAGCAGAACGCCTGTCCGGATTAAGTAACTCTGCAGCACTCCACTCGATTACTTTTCGAGAGTAACGCAGCAATTCAAAAAAAGCTATACTCATACGATAAAAATGCTAGATTTCTACAAGATAATACAAATAGTGCAAGCTTTAGTAGCAGTTTTATTCAATTTACAAGCATTTAAAATGGAATATCACAATCTGGGGAAGTTATTGTATTAATCTTAATGATATTCATTGTGATATTTGACCTTTTTCTTGACCTAGAACAGTATAAATAGTTATAATCCACTTGTTACTGGCGCTTCTCTCATGCGAAATTCTCTTCAAATTACTACGGACGTTTCCACTAAGGATACTAGCAGCACAAGAATCGCGAAAAATTCAAAGCTCAGCGCCAGTGAAAGATTGGAGATTCTCTTCGACAACGGCGAGTTTACCAGGATTGATGATCTAGTCCAGCATAGATGCATGAATTTTGGTTTGGAAAAGAGAATCGTAGATGGTGATGGAGTGATAACAGGATATGGTTACATCAAAGGTAGGAAAGTCTTCGCGTATTCACAGGATTTCTCGGTACTTGGTGGTTCGCTGAGCGAGAAAAATGCCGGGAAAATCTGTAAAATCATGGATCTCGCTGCAAAGACGCGTAGTCCAATTATTGGAATAAATGATTCAGGTGGCGCAAGGATACAGGAAGGTGTGGATTCCCTAGCAGGCTACGGTGAGATCTTTAGGCGTAATGTTCAGCTTTCTGGTGTTGTTCCTCAGCTCTCGCTAATCATGGGGCCTTGCGCTGGTGGCGCAGTCTATTCCCCCGCACTCACGGACTTTATTTTCATGGTGAAAAATACGAGTTATATGTTCGTCACCGGCCCTAAGGTTGTGAAAACCGTGCTTAGAGAGGATTTAACTCAAGATGAATTGGGTGGCACCGATGTGCATACAAAGAAATCGGGTGTATGCGATAAAGCATTCGCAAATGATGCAGAGCTCCTCATTTCTGTCAGGGACTTCATAGATTTCCTTCCACAGAACAATTGTGAACCTTCACGTAAGAATAGCTGTAATGATCCCGTCGATAGGCAGACCGAGTGGCTAAACTACTCGAAGCCGATGGTATCAAATCTGCCATATGACATGAAGGGTATCATCGGTGCACTAGTGGACGATGGCTACTTCTTTGAATTAGGATCAGAATTTGCTAAGAATATCCTCACTGGGTTTGCAAGGATCGGCGGAATGAATATAGGAATCGTAGCAAATCAGCCTTTAGTCTTGGCTGGTTGTCTGGATATAAATTCATCAAGAAAAGCGGGACGTTTTGTGCGGTTCTGCGATGCTTTTAACATCCCGATCCTCACGTTAGTTGATGTTCCCGGTTTCCTACCGGGTTCCGTACAAGAACAGAATGCTATTATCAAGCATGGGGCAAAACTCCTATATGCATACGCGGAGGCAACTGTCCCCAAGGTTACACTGATCGTGAAGAAAGCGTATGGTGGAGCCTACATAGTGATGGGCTCGAAACACCTCGCAAGTGATGTGAACCTCGCATGGCCAGAAGCAGAAGTCGCTGTCATGGGCCCAGAAGCCGCTGTGGAAATCATCTTTAAAAGAGAAATTTCCACGCCTGGAAGAGCAGCTGAACTGGCCTTAGAGTACAAAGCAAAATTTGCTAACCCTAAGGTCCCTGCATCTAGGGGTTACATAGACAGCATCATAACTCCTGCAGATAGCAGAAGAAAAATTATCGAAGCCTTCGAAATGCTTTCCGGTAAGGAGTCGACAACCCTCTGGAAAAAACATGATAACTTACCTATGTAGTTTTCTGTATAACCTTCAGTGGTGACTCGCAATTTGGAATTATCTCTTTTAGGTCGCGGCTTTGTGTTGCGAAGTCCAAGATGACTGTGCGAAATCGAAGTTATACTCTGGTTAGTTTTTTTGTGATAGGATCCTAAGAGACTTGCCGAATTTCCCATGCGTTTGATTCTTCTGTTATTCTACATATTTGCTACCGCTGGTCTTGCGAATGCCAATCCGATCCTTGAGTATTTTCTCACTATGAGCTATGTTGAGGGCGGTATGACTCCTTGTTCTGAGATTTCAAAACAATTACAAGACGAGGGGAAAAAGAGGCAACTTACTCAGGTACTTGCCTTGGCACTTGGTGCAATACAAAATTGCGGCACTTTTGCAAACGCTGATAAAGTTACAGAGGTCTTAGATGGAGCTGTTGCGTACTGCAACCTGCATCCTAATACTATTTTTAGCATGGCGCTAGTTAATGCGATAAAACCTGTGAATATTACTAGTTTTAGGTGTAGCGCCTCGACTGTTAGAGGGGATCCTGCACAAAGTAGTGATAAGGAAATAAGCTCAAAATCGCCCAAGCAAGCCGAGCGGAAAAAGAATGGAGCCCAAAAGCATTCAAGCAAAACATCCACACGAAAAAATGAAGACCATTCGAAGGTGATAATTATCGATTAGGAGCTATATGATTTATCGATGCAAGGTGTTGCAATGGAACGTTCAGGTTACCAATAGTTTTCAAATTCAAGTAAACCGATACTCGGATCATAGGCTGCAGATGCGCTAGTAAACTCGAATACTGTCGGATCTTTTTTGAAATATGGTAAGATAGGTGATACCATTAACCCTTGTTTCCGGCCTGTATCAGAATGCGTTTATTGACCTTGATATTTATTTTCGTTGCGGCGGATTTTGCATACCCCTATGACCTGAAGGATGCACTCCGGGATGCTCTCGCAAATAATGATGACATAGCAGTCATAAGTAGACAATCTGAGCTGTCATCCCTGCAGTCGAAAATAGCGCTTTCTGACTTGCTACCTACTGCAGCGTTGGGGCTGAGCTACGATCTTCATGGGGAACTCTGGTCACCTATTGGAATAGGAAGTCTAACAAACCCAGGAATCGGAATAGTAGTTAAACACAATCTTTCGAGTTTGATTGCCCCAACATCCAGGTTACTGATGGCTAAGCATGATCACTTGAGCGCCAAGTTTCTACACGCAGATGCGGTACATAAGATTCTATTACAGGTTATTGAGGCTTATTTGGGGGTGATCGAATCCGAAGAGACTCTTGCTCTATATAAAGAAAGTATTCGTGCTCTGGAGATGCATCTGGATGCCGTACATCGCGCACTGAAATTAGGAGAAAGTACAAAAGGGGAGCTTGCATATGCAAAAGCTAGACTTTCGTCAGCTAAGTCACAGTATCTCCGGGCTGAAAATAGCGCGGAAAAAAGCAAGGACTTCTTTTCATATCTTACAGGAAAGCGACATCTATCAGACAACCTTCAGGAGCCGTATTTCAATAGAAAATACATCCCTAATACCTTGAATGATGTGATGAAACTGGCTTTGGCTAATAATATGACACTGAAAGCTTCGAAAAGTTCCAGGGAATCAGCGAAGCTAAAAATTGCCGAAGCCATTGGAAACTGGATGCCTTCAGTCAGTGTAGAGACGAGCTTCCAATATGCTCCCTCAACTAGGGTTGTCGCAGATGGGGTACGGTATCTCTCCTCACAAACAGTGCTGAACATAGGTTTGCCACTATTCACTGGTGGTAAGAATAGCATCGTTGTAGCAATGGCATACGAGAATAAGGCTTTAAAGGAACATGAGTACAGTGCTAAAAATAAACTTCTTGAACAGGAAGTACGTGAAGCCTGGAATAATTATCGCAATTCTGAATCACTTGTCGCTGCCTCTCGTGACCTAGTTGATGCCCATGACATTGCTTTCAAAAGCATCAAACAGGAGGCACAGTTGAACTTGAAGAGCAACCTCAACGTTATAGATGCCGAGCTGGAACTGTTGAAGGCCAGGATCCAATTAAGACAGGCACAAAGTGGAAGAATAATCGCTTTCTATAAACTTTTCTTCATGCTCCATGGTGGTGATGCAATAAAGCTACTATTAGGCTGATCCAAAGATAGAGCCCCTGAATCTGGGATTGTTTCGGAAAAATGGAGATCGGACTAAGCATACAGATGGAGAGTATTGTAAAGTGGCGCAAAGATCAATGACCAGAAGTAGTGTATTTGTTTTGTATATACTCCATTATAATCTGTTTGGACTTCTCAAGAATGTTGTCACCTGTTAATTTCCTCGCTGGTTTGCCATCTATGAAGATAGCTGCGACTTTTTTCTCATTATATCCAGGCAAACTGATACCGATATTTGCATGTTTACCTTCACCTGGTCCGTTCACCACGCAACCCATGACAGCAAGTTTAAAATCCTCTACACCCCGGTATTTTTGTTTCCATTCGCTCAGATTGTCCATAATGTAAGCATTTAGATCGTAAGTAAGTCTCTGGAAATAATCCCCACTTGTTCTACCACAACCAGGACAAGACGTAATCTGCGGCGCAAATGCACGTAACCCCATCGATTGTAATATTGCTTGACAGGTTTCAACTTCAGTGACTCTGGACTCACCGGGCTTTTGGGTAAGAGAAGCGCGTATAGTATCTCCTATGCCATTATGCAGTAACACAGCGAGAGCGGCAGTCGTTTTTATTATTCCGGGATTGCCCATACCTGCTTCAGTCAACCCAAGATGCAGCGGATAATTAGAGAGTTCCGCCAATGACGAATAGACTGAGATTAAATCCTGGAAATTGCTAACCTTACACGAAATAACGATCTTATCGGATTTCAAACCCAATTCCTCGGCACGCTTGGCACTTATCAATGCTGATTGGACCAACGCACTCCGCAACACATCAGAATAGGATGCAGGTTTTTCCATTTTTGCATTGTCGTCCATGATTTTTTGTAGTAGGGACTGGTCCAAACTTCCCCAATTGACACCAATTCTGATTGGAAGATCATACTTACAAATTAATTCAATGACCTTGTCAAAATTTGCATCTCGCTTGGAACCAAAGCCTATATTGCCCGGATTAATTCTCATTTTCCCAAGGGACCTGATAGCCTCTGCTTGAGTCTCCAGAATTTGTTTAACCTCATACTGGCCACACCCGACTAAAGGAATGCTCTCAAAACCCGCCTTATCTAAGGCTTCCCTTATGTATGGAATCGCAGCTGCTGCCTTCTCACTATTGATTGCGATTCTGATTAGCTCGGAACCAGCCCTTGCTAGTGCCAACGCCTCTCTGGATTCATCTTCCGCGATTGCAAGTATGTTGTTAGGATCCACCCTAGTTCCAGATGTCATGGACTGCACAATAACTGGATTACCACCACCCATTTTCACGCCGGCCACATCAACGACGAGGGATTTCCTTTTTAATTTGCGCTGGAACATTTCCTCTAACATGTAGAATGTGCCCTTATACACCTGAAATATTCATTCTAGGAATAGTCGGTTCAAGCCTCTCACATAAACCAAAATGACCAAATAGTGAGTTTCTATGAAATTTGAGCTCCCTTGCACTACTTTCGGAAGCAATTAACCTTACTAAGAGTAACATGTTAGGATTCACAATTTCCGTATTCAGAAGCAGTGCATCCGCTCTCCCAGAGGCTAGATAGGCCGCACTCAAGCTATCACATCCTAGCAATCTACACTCCCGAAAACTAAATTGATTCTCAGGGTAATTAAGTAAAGCAACCGTATTACCGATATCAGTGAAAGTCTTTATTTTCAAACGCACGATACCACCTAAATCTTCGAGGTAGGCTCCATAGGATCTTTCAGCGTAGAATGTGGTGTATGATAATGGTGCTTCTATCACGCATATGACCGGCTCATCACCCTTCTTGAGTAGTACTGATACTGTGAATTCTGGTATTCCGCGAAGAAAATTTTCTTTTCCATCTACAGGGAAGATCACTATCTTATACTGGGAGCCAGTTGCGATATTATAATCACGCAAATCACGTTCCAACCTGGATCCAACCTTCGAGTAAGCTTCCTGAAAAAAAGTCCCTAAATTCGGAGAACCTTGTAACCGTTGTATTTCATGGAAGTCCCTGACTAACGGATTACAAACCTTCCTTATGATTTCAGTGACTTTCCTTACGGTGCTAGAACGTATCCCCATCTTCAGTGCCAAGAGAATCAAAACGATGGTAGCATCTTATTTCGGAGGTTGCAAAAGACAAACAGAGCCCGACAGAAGCCCAGAAACAGAAAAGATAAGAATTTCACTAATTACACAAGGTACTTCACCGGAATTTTTCAACGAAACGCGGCAATACCTTTCGTGTTAACTAGCAGCCGCACTTTCTCCGCAATCTGCCAAAAGCCCTCACGTGCTTGTCGAGTTACTGGATTTGTTTCGACAAACAAGGATTCATACTGAGCGATTTTCTCAGAAATTACCTCCTTAGCATCGGACATAGTAGTTACACAGGCACTAATATCACCCGCTTGGGAATCAAATTCAGTCAAGGCACCCATCTCAGCTGAGATCTTGTTTACATGCGGAGCAAGTCTATTTATCTCCGCGTTCAATTGCGATCCGAATGGCGTCGGAAGAGTAGGAGGATAATATTTACGTAAATGTAATCTAGCACTGAGCCTGGCAAAACTCACGTTGAACAAGAGAGAAAAAAATCTAATAAATACCAAGAAAAAGCTCTCTATATGTCTAAGTAGTGTACCCGGCAAGGACAAATGATATGATTTAGCAACACGCTTGCTAAACTTATAGGTATCATCATTCTTGAAGGCATATGAATTTCCCTTCAAAACAGCGGGTACAGGAACAGCAATAGAAGTATAGAATTTACACAACAAGGATCGCGCTTCTGATAATACTGGAGCGAACTCCTCACTTAGAACGTCAAAAGCAACCGTGCCGCCTACAATCTCTTGATCCTGTAGTAGATCCTCAAGCAAATGCAAAGAATTAGAAATCCTCCAACACTGTCTGGATGAACCGAAAGCCTTCACATTTTTCTTCACAATACACGAATCAAAGTACCGCTGTAAAACTCTTACCTCACTCAGCACCTCTTCTGGAGTCTTATCGCTCCCACACATACAACTGGAAAACGAACAAACGTGTATTCGTAACAACGTCCTTGATACGTCATACATACTCACTTCACCGGTACTCAAGTCTGCAAACTCAGAAAGCCACTCACAATGAATGTACTTCATAGAGAGTTCTTTTATCCGCCTAACACTGAACTTAACAACACTGAGATCAACTGAAATGATGTGGAAGAAATTACCAAGAAAAGATTGCCTTTCCATGGCACAAGTATTGCGCGCATCGCACGCAACTTCACAGAGATATATCAGGCGTGCCATAAATACGGCTTCCGAGCGTCTGGAGCTAGTAATGTTGTAGAAGTTATGATAGAACCCGTAGGGATTCAAAATGTTAAAATTCCAAGTAGAAGGAAGATACCAAACAAAGGATCCTTGACTTCTAATAAAATACCCATCAATTGCATCCATCAACCTTCTAGGCGCAGTTTTCAGAGCTTGTACGAAATCGACTTTTATAAGACGCACCATAATGGCTAGAAAATTCCCTTCATATAACGCAAGTAACGCTTCTGAGAGACAATTACGTACAGTGGTACAACAAAAAATAACAACATTGTGCAGAGCTGTACAACACGTGGAGAGGAAATTACCAAGAAGAAAAGCATCGATGAACTTTAGCAGTAACATCGTAGAGACAAATAACGCAACAGATAGCGGTGAAAGCAGAAGGTCCAATATGAAAAGTGACAAGAACGCTACCAGAAAACTCTTAGCAATATAGTTCAGTGTAAAAACTCTATTGTGAACGAAAAACTTCATCAGAATTTTAGTGACCGCCCAGACAACAAATGCAACGGAAACTAAAACCAGCAACACGATTGCGCAGAAACGGAGGAAACAAGTACGAAGCTGTGAAAACAACTCTTTTAAAGAGAATGTTCCCGTCTTGCGCTTATACAAAAATTTCCCACTGATACCAAGGAGACGAAAATGTCTTTTCTTTCGTATCGGTAAATCCAATTGCTCCCTTATTTTCGAAGCTACACTATTGTCCCCGCCCCAATCATCGTCCCTTCTTTCGAAACGCTTTGCACAAACCGCGGAGACTGAAGACAAAAAAGGAAAAACCATATAAAGAAAGGAGTGCACTTTTTCGCAAAGGACTTTCCTTTCAGATCTCTCAATGACTATACCATCCCGAAAAAGAGGTTTGAGGCAAGCAATAAAGTCACTGCAATTTTCATTTGATAGCCCATCAATAGAAGCAACGTACCTTCCTACCCCTTCCAGAGCAGCCTCGCTGCAGGACAAGTAGTCCTTCAGGGAAACGATCCCATATAGAGGAATATCAAAAACATCCGATGTAAGATCTTTGGTACTCCTAATAGAGGTGAACAAACTCTGCAGTTCAGAAAAAGACAAGTTGAGCACCCAACTTCCATATCCGAATCCACAACTATCCTCATAGAAAGATAACACTCCACTAATGAGCTCTTTCAATTTTGGGAAAACTTGCCCGAATTTTTCTTGTGAAACTGCAGTAGAATCCGACAATGCTTTCAGATATACATTTACTACACCACAGACAAAACGATGATAATGCTGAGCACGCAACACCGCTACTGGATCATTTGCTCCCTGAATAAACGAGGAGTTTAATAACACTTTATCCCTAAAGTCCCTTAGCCCTCTAACTATTGAATCTTTGTCTAAGGTAACCTCGCCCTCAGCGGCAGAAAGATAACGTACCAACGCTCGTACAGAATCAGCAATTCTTGCTTCAGCAAGGCTGCTCTCGATTTCTTTCAATCGATCAGGGCTCAAGATGCTAATAAATTTCAGGTAGGAATTGTGAGTAAATCTCAGAACACCATTACAGAATGTAAAAGAACTATCAGCCCCATCAGAGCCAGAAACATCCTGGACAAGATGGAATTTCTCTATATTTCCATCATTACTTGTCTGAAAGTCATCCCGAAGAATCTTAAGTAGAATACTATGCTCCCCTAGAGGAATGATATATTCCTCTCCGTCTCGAACAAAAGTTTTGGGAATGCAATCCCGCGTAAGCTGAAGATCAACGACACTCTCCGCCGAGTGATACAATCTCTCTAGAACCGGATAATGAGCATGCTCAAATAATATATTGTGAAGCTCAAGAGAAATATTCCTAGGGAGCCTAACGATATCACTTGGAACATCAAGCGAAAGGTAAGGTATATCGGTTATAGTAGTAGCCAGTAAATTTGATAATAATGTGTGACGATACCCTAATCCATGCTGAAATGGAATGGAAAAAATTTTGGAAGAAAAACAAGGATAGGGAAGGCCAGCAACCGGGGCAAGGACGCCACTGGAACTAGATAAAGGAGCGACTGCACAACGCATCTTTGTAAGGGAACCACATACTACGACGAACACACAAAGGGCACACCTAAACTATCATAACGTAAAAGTTTAAGTAGTAAATACTACCTATACACTAATTACGATATAAAGCAAGATGCAAGAAAAGTCGTCCACCTAGAGGCAATAGACGTTAGTAAAAACTGACGCAGAATCAGGAAAAGCGGAAGACTGTGCATAAGTGACGCATTCGGCAACACGACGCTTCACATTTTCACGAATCTCAGCAATGGCAGCGGGAGCGATATTCCCAGAATCCAAAAGCTGCTTCTCCAAAGCTTCAATAGGATCACGCTTCTTATAAGCAGCAACCTCATCCTTGGAGCGATAAGTGGCAGGATCAGACATAGAATGACCCCTAAAACGATAAGTATTATACTCCACAATAGCCGGCCCACATCCACTTCTTATATGAGCAAGCGCATCTTTCGTCACGCGGACCACTTCCATTAGATCCATGCCATCTACAGAGTAACCAGGGATATCAAAGGACCGACCTCTACACGAAAGCAGAGCAGTAGCGGAGACATCACCGACAGCACTGCCCATAGAATACATGTTATTCTCTATAGCATACAGAACCGGCAAATTCCAAAGAACAGCCATGTTAAACGACTCATAAACCTGTCCCTGGTTAGCCGCACCATCGCCAAAGTAAACCACACTGACCGAATCAGAGCCTCTATACTTACAAGCAAGAGCCATCCCTGTACCAAGAGAAACCTGGGCACCAACTATGCCATGACCACCAAAAAAATTTCTATTCACATCAAAGACGTGCATGGAGCCACCCTTGCCACCCGAGCATCCAGAAGCCCTACCTAGAAGCTCCGACATTATGACCTCAGGAGGTGAACCCCTAGCGATCATAACGCCATGATCTCTATAACTGGTGATAACCGAATCTTCCTCAGTTAAACAGTATTCAACACCAACAGCAACGGCTTCCTGACCTATGTAGAGATGACAAAAACCGCCCACCTCTCCCATGCCATAAAGCTGCCCGGCCCTCTCCTCAAAACGACGTATAAAGAGCATCTTCTCGTACATCGAAATGAGATCTGAGGCAGCACACGAAGACATAGTCAAAGACTAAAAATAAAACAAGGAACCAGCCAAACGGCTCCTTTATGATCTCATGGACCTAGCAACTACCTACTCTCCCGCACAAACAGTACCATCGGCGTAAGGAGGTTTCACTTTCGAGTTCGGAACGGATTCGAGTGTGTCACTCCCACCATGGTCACTAGATCCAAAAAATCATAAAGTAGATTCAGTCCTGTACATAAATATCTAAAACGCACACTATAAATCAATCAGGCTATTAGTACTGGTAAGCTCAACGCGTCACCGCGCTTACACACCCAGCCTATCAACGTGGTGGTCTCCCACGGCCCTAATAGGGAAATTTAGTTTTGAGGTGGACTTCCCGCTTAGATGCTTTCAGCAGTTATTCCTTCCATACGTAGCTACCCAGCGGTGCCCCTGGCGGGACAACTGGTACACAATTGGTATGTCCAACTCGGTCCTCTCGTACTAGAGTTAGCTCCTCTCAAATTTCCAACACCCACGGCAGATAGAAACCGAACTGTCTCACGACGTTCTAAACCCAACTCACGTACCACTTTAATCGGCGAACAGCCGAACCCTTGGGACCTTCTACAGCCCCAGGATGTGATGAGTCGACATCGAGGTGGCAAACAGCGTCGTCGATATGGACTCTTGGACGCTATTACCCTGTTATCCCCGGCGTACCTTTTATCCGTTGAGCGATGACCCTTCCACGCGGAATCACCGGATCACTATAACCGACTTTCGTCTCTGCTCGGCTTGTCGGCCTTGCAGTCAGGCAGGCTTATGCTATTATACTCGACGGCTGATTTCCAACCAGCCTGAGCCTACCTTTGCACGCCTCCGTTACTCTTTAGGAGGCGACCGCCCCAGTCAAACTACCCACCATACACTGTCCTCATGCTAGGTAATAGCACAAAGTTAGATATCAACAAGAGGAAGGTTGGTATCTCAAGGACGACTCCACCAGGGCTAGCGCCCCGATCTCATAATCTCCCAACTATCCTGCACATCCCATTATTAATACCAATGTAAAGCTGTAGTAAAGGTGCACGGGGTCTCTTCGTCTGACCGCAGGTACCCCGCATCTTCACGGGGAGTTCAATTTCGCTGAGTTGATGTTGGAGACAGCGGGGAAGTCGTTACGCCATTCGTGCAGGTCGGAACTTACCCGACAAGGAATTTCGCTACCTTAGGACCGTCAGTGTTACGGCCGCCGTTCACCGGGGCTTCAATTCGAAGCTATGCACCTCTCCTATTAACCTTCCGGCACCGGGCAGGCGTCAGACCCTATACTTCCACTTGCGTGTTTGCAGAGTCCTGTGTTTTTAGTAAACAGTCGCTACCCCCTGGCTTGTGCCACCTCATAATGGTTGCCCAAAACGAGGTCATCCTTCTCCCGAAGTTACGGATGCAATTTGCCGAGTTCCTTCAACATCATTATCTCAATCACCTAAGTATACTCTACCCACTCACCTGTGTCGGTTTGCGGTACGGCCTATATGTGAGAGCTATTTCTTGGAGCCATATAAGCAGCACTCTCAATCCAATAAGAGAGTACAACCATAACAACCCGTCACTACTCACAGGTCAAGGAATATTAACCTTGTTTCCATCGACTACCCCTTTCGGACTCGTCTTAGGGACCGACTAACCCTGCTCAGATTAACTTGAAGCAGGAAACCTTAAGTTTTCGGTGGAAGTGTTTTTCACACTTCTTACGCTACTCATGTCAGCATTTGCACTTCCAATACCTCCAGCTGACCTCACGGTCAACCTTCGACGGCTTATGGAACGCTCCGCTACCACTGCTGCGAATATTCTTCGCAGCAATCCGCATCTTCGGTATGTAACTTTAGCCCCGTTACATCTTCGGCGCAGGAAAGCTTGTTTAGACTAGTGAGCTGTTACGCTTTCTTTAAAGGATGGCTGCTTCTAAGCCCACCTCCTAGCTGTCTTGGCCTTCCCACATCCTTCCACACTTAGTTACAATTTGGGGACCTTAAATGGCGGTCTGGACTGTTTTCCTCTTCACCACGGATCTTAGCACCCGTAGTGTGTCTGCCGCAGAACTATCACCGGTATTCGGAGTTTAGCTGAGCTCAGTAAGATTTTACTCCCCCTAACCCATCAAGTGCTCTACCCCCGGTGACATATTTTATGCGACGCTCTACCTAAATAGATTTCGCGGAGAACCAGCTATTTCCAGGTTTGATTGGCCTTTCACCCCTAACCACAGCTCATCCCCTGATATTGCAACATCAGTGGGTTCGACCCTCCAGTACGTTTTACCGCACCTTCAGTCTGGCCATGGCTAGATCACCTGGTTTCGGGTCTAATCCATTGAACTAATCGCCCTATTAAGACTCGCTTTCGCTGCGCCTACACCTGATACGGCTTAAGCTCGCTCAATAAATTAAGTCGCTGACCCATTATACAAAAGGTACGCCGTCACCCGCAGATATGCGATCACCCGAAGGCGGTCGCATAAATCAGGCTCCGACTGTTTGTAAGTGTCCGATTTCAGGGTCTATTTCACTCCCCTAACAGGGGTTCTTTTCACCTTTCCCTCACGGTACTAGTTCACTATCGGTCGCCAAGTAGTATTTAGGCTTGGAGGGTGGTCCCCCCATATTCAGACAGGATTTCTCGTGTCCCGCCCTACTCGAGGATCTGAGCAAGCATTACCTGTACGGGGCTATCACCCTGTTTCGCTGCCCTTTCCAGAGCATTCTAGTTTTCTTGACTCAGACCACTGGCCTGGTCCGCGTTCGCTCGTCACTACTAGCGGAATCTCGGTTGATTTCTTTTCCTCCAGCTACTTAGATATTTCAGTTCGCTGGGTTCGCTTTGCATACCTATGTATTCAGCATGCAATGACTAGCATAGCTAGTCGGGTTTCCCCATTCGGAGATCCACGGATAAACGTTTTCTGGCAACTACCCGCGGCTTATCGCAGCCTAACACGTCCTTCTTCGCCTCTTGGCACCAAGGCATCCATCAGACACTCTTAGTTTTTTACAGTATACATTTTAGGTTATGTACAGAACAAAACCTACTTATCATATTTCTGTTTTTTTTGAGACCTATTTTTCACTTTTCAAACAACGAGCCACGCCAGCAGCGTGAGCAGAACCAATCGGGTAAGCAGAACCAACTGGTCCACCCGAAAGCATGATCTCAGGTTACATTTAAAGAAAAATAATGTCAACAGTTCAATTTTACGAAATTTCATTTCTGAAAGATGGATTCCGTTACAATCTCCACGATACGAAGCTGTATATCTGACGCTTTGAATTCACTGAAGTCCAAGATTAGCTATAATTTGCTTCCGTACTAAGATTTTCTGAAATTCCATTATTTTCCCTTTCCTTACTATTGCAAGAAAAATGCCAGCACTTACAATTTCCTCATAGCTCTGTGATGGGAAAATGAATATTAAAAATTACGCATCTTTGATACGTTTTCACAATCTGGGGGGAATGTGGTTAACCTTTTTTCCAGCACTTTTCGTGATTGCGTTACTTGGAGCTGATCTTCTTGCAGCTTTATGGATACCTTTTTTCTTACTCGGCGCATTTGTGATCAGATCTGCGGGTTGCATCATAAATGACATTGCCGATCATAAATTTGATGCAAAAATCGCCAGGACATCTGCTAGGCCAATTGCCTCCGGGAGTATACGCATTACAGAGACGCTCCCATTGTTAGGAATATTCTTATTGATTGGCTTTTCACTGACGTTCCTCCTTGGTGCAGAAGCCATAATCCTAGGTGTAGCGACCATGCTAGGAACTGCTATTTATCCATTTGCGAAGAGGTATTTTTACTATCCTCAGATTGTTCTTGCAGCAGTATTCAATACTGGAGCGCTTTTTGCTTCCATTGCTGTTTCTGGAGCGATACATGGCACAGCATTTTTTGTCTACATTGCATGCTTTTTCTGGACACTCTACTATGACACTATATATGCGCATCAAGACAAACTTGGAGATAAGGAACTAGGATTACATTCAATATCTCTGACAGGATTTGGCTCGAAAACCTGGCTGAAGAAATATAGTCGAATTGCTCTTTCTTTTCTTGCATTTGCAGGGGTTTTACCGAGTCTTAACCTCCTATACTACTGCTGCCTTGCTGGATTATTCTTCATGGAAGAGAAATTCACAGAGTCGCTGGATTTGGATGATCCACAATCATGTTGGAATGCTTTCAACAGTATGAAAATGGTAGGTTTATTCATATTTTGCATCATCCTGTTAGGTAGAGTATGATCGGTTCTAAACTTTTCAAGAAATGCATGAGCCACTTTCCCACTGGGGTCGCAGTAGTCACTACCAGGTTCGAGGGTAAGAGGTATGGTATGACAATAAGCTCATTCTGCCCTGTTTCGTTGGATCCACCGCTTGCGTTATACTGTCTCAGTAAAACTGCTAATCGATTTCAACCCTTCTTCAAGAGCAATGACTTCGTAATCAATATTCTGGATGAGACGTCTGCTGAAACTTCAGTGCTATTCTCGAAAAACGACTTCTCTGCTTGGGAAGAAGAGTTCGATGACAACCTGGAACTAAAGAAAGCTACGTGGTGTATATACTGCACTACTCAATACAGATATGAAGGCGGTGACCATAAGATCATCGTTGCACTAGTAAGAGAATGCAAACCTCATATTTCAAAAGCCCCGCCATTGATCTACTATAAAAGTGATTACCACTCAATGAAGTAAGTGATGCATATATTAAACCTCGGAGTAATTGCAGCATCTGGACGCATGGGAAAGGCTATCCTAAAGCTAATAGAGGAAGATCCTGGCGCTTGTTTAGCTGCTAGTTATGGAAGGAACTCTTCGGACGATTTAGATGATTTTATAAGAAAGTCGAGTGTAATCATCGATTTCTCCACACCTCAACTGATGTCTGCATTACTCGATGGGCTTAACAGTAATCCTAGACCGCTTGTAAGTGGAACTACTGCGCATAATAACTTCGAAAAACTCAATGAGTTATCAACAAAAACAGCAGTACTCTGGGCACCAAACATGAGTATCGGAAGCAATCTGATGATAGGATTCATAGAGTCGAATCTTTCTCACTTGAGCAAGTTCGAAACTTACATATCAGAGATGCACCATAAGCATAAAAGGGATCCTTTATCAGGTACGGCAACACTAATGCAAGACATCCTAGAAAAGCACAATCCGGGGGGAAAATACAGACGCACGGAATAAGAATCGGTGAGGTGCATGGAAAGCATTCGATCATCTTTGTAGGCGATGGTGAAACATTGGAAATAATACACACAGCAGAAAACAGAGGTGCTTTTGCTCTTGGAGCAATGAAAGCTGCACGATTTCTCGCGACTGCTCCGTCCGGACTATATTCGATGAAAGACGTACTTAACTATGCTTTCTGATAAGAAAATTAAGGCTTCGATAAGGAACTTAAATGTCTTCTATAGGGCAAAGCAGGTTCTCAAGGATGTGAATCTAGATATCTATTCGAAATCTGTGACCTCTCTTATAGGCTCATCTGGGTGTGGGAAGAGTACGTTATTACGTTGTTTCAATAGGATGAATGATTTCGTCGATGACTGTAAAGTCACTGGAGAGATAATCATAGACAATCACAATATCTGTGCACCCGAAGTAGATGTAGTATTGCTTCGCACAAGAGTCGGTATGGTATTCCAAAAACCAAATCCTTTTCCTAAATCCATATACGATAATGTAGCCTATGGACCTCGATTGCAGGAAATGACAAACAAGCGAGGACAATTAGATGAGATCGTTCAAAAGAGTCTAGTCAGGAGTGGACTCTGGGATGAGGTGCATGATAATCTTCATCAGAACGCTATGGAACTCTCCGGTGGTCAACAGCAGAGATTATGTATAGCACGCGCAATTGCTGTCAAACCCACAATACTGTTGATGGATGAACCATGTTCAGCTTTGGATCCAAAGGCAACAAAATCTATAGAGAGTCTAATAATAGAGCTTAAAAAGAAATTCACAATCATCATTGTCACACATTCAATGAAACAAGCACGTAGTATCTCGGATATGGTCGTGTACATAGAAAAGGGTAGAGTAATAGAATACGGAGAAACAGAGGAGGTCTTTCATAAATTAAAAGGGAACTCCATAGGGAATTACTTCACTACTAACGATTAAAATCGGACTTCAGCGCTAAGATTCCCGTTTAATAGTAAAAGTAGAATGGAATCGAAAAAGAACAGTTCGGCACTGGTGTAAAGTCGGCACTGAGTCCATCACATTGTTAATGATCCGAGTCGCATAGAAGCAACCGATATGCTGTATACATCACAGCGTGCCTTTGAGGATCAATAAAGCCCCAATAGAAGCGCACTTGATAGGAGTCGAACCTATGACCTTTGCTTCCGGAGAGCAACGCTCTATCCACTGAGCTACAAGTGCACACCGGACCAGAGTAGCATATTCTCATCGTGGTTACGATAGAGAAAGCCTTAATCAATGATTAACATCAGAGGGTTCCCCAATGTGCAACCAACATTATCGAACAAGTCCGTACTTCCCTGGGTTGGTTTTCTATTCCGCATTGAATCAGCAGAGACATAACCGAGAAACATCAACATAGAAGCCTATCACCAATCTAGCTAACTAAAGTCTTGCCTAGCTTTCTTCCTTTCCCAATCCCGATCTTTTATGTCCTGACGCTTGTCATACTTTTTCTTTCCTCTCGCAGTTGCAAACTTTAACTTGATCAGACCCTTGTCATTCACATAGATCGAAAGGACAACCAGGGTCAGACCCTTCATCTTTATAATACCGCTAATTTTGTTCAGTTGCCTCTTATGGACTAGCAATTTCCTAGACCTGGTAGGTACATGATTGAATCTACTAGCAGGTTTGTAATGAGGGACATGCATATTATTAAGCCATAACTCTCCCTTCCTGAATGCGACAAAGGCCTCATTTAATGAAGCAGATTGATACTTCAATGATTTTACCTCCGTACCCAACAACACTATTCCTGCTTCGAACTCATCAGCTAATGAGTAGTCAAATCTGGCTTTCTTGTTGACTGCAATGATTTTCATTTGACATGTACTATCCGCGAATCAATCCTACCATTCTATCAACTAAAGTTGGACTACCTCCACCTCATCCAATGAAGTATCAAGAACGGCCTATCTCTAACACATCTGCTATAGAAATAGGAAATCACCGACCCTCAATAAAGAAGGACGCACAAGAACGCATTGGATATTAATCATTTTTATTACGTTGACCTCGACCTCATAAAACGATTTAATGAAATATGATCTCAGCAACCAGCCCCTTGGTCACTAAAGTTTCCACGAAAAATGCAAGCACTAATAGAAATCTCTAAATCTAATCTGGATCCCAGGGTCACAACATTAAAAAAAAATGGGATCATCAACGTTACCAAGATCGTTGATCTATACAAAATATACGGAGATATTGAGCTGGAGAAACACATATCAGACATTACATCTGCGCTGACCAACCGGGTCTCGGAGGAATCCAGGTATCTTATCTACAATCCGAGCACTGATACAGTAAAAGTATTCGAAAATAATCAGGTCAGGAGTTACAAAGGAAGGAGACTCGTTTGGGATTCTCAGAATCGCTATAAAACGAACCACTGGGCACTAGAAAAGAATCTTATTGCCGGCGTAAAGAACTCCTTAGCCGAAGTAATATCAGAGATCATCGCAACCTTACTTGGACAGAGAGGCGTAAATCTTTCAACAGTGAACCTAGTGGTAGAAACAAGTCTATTAATGATAGGAACAGGGAGATTACCGGATTTGAATTTGCTGTATAACCCGATGGTGGAGGAACTTAGATTAGAAAGTGTATGTAAAAGGACAATCAGCTTTGATGAGAGTACCTCAGACCGCGTCCATGAAGTATGGGAAGGTAATGTAGAAAAACTGAATTTAGCTGCACTGGAAGAAGTCAATGTCAAGAATGCACTTAATCTGAGTAAGATTCAGCTTGGAGCTATTGCTAAACATTTCCAATCTGAAGAAAGAAGGAACTACATACACGATATAGAACTTGAGGCAATAGCACAAACCTGGTCGGAACATTGCAAACACAACATCATGTCCTATCCGATGGATGATTTATCGGAGGGTGTATTCCGCGGATATATCAGGAAAGCGACGGAACAGATCATAAAAAATAATACCGGACATATTTGCGTATCAACATTTACTGACAATGCTGGGGCAATCTGGTTCGATGATGAACATCTGGTGTGCGTCAAAGTTGAGACACATAATAGTCCCTCTGCACTCGAGCCATTTGGTGGCGCGATGACTGGTATATTAGGTGTCAATAGAGATATCTTAGGATTCGGACTTGGTGCAAAACCGATCGCAAACTATTACACGTTTTGCATAGATGACCCTGATACTGAGGAGGTCAATCTTTATCGTGATTCTCATAAGACAGAAGCAAAACTAGATTCCCTTTCTATATTGAGAGGGATAATACAGGGTGTTAACACTGGAGGAAATTGTTCAGGTATACCAACCCCACAGGGAGCACTGTATTTTAGTGATGCATTTCGGGCTAAGCCACTTGTCTTTGTTGGATGCACTGGAATCATACCAGCAAAAATTTCTGGGAAGCCATCATGGGTAAAAGAACCATCAGATGGTGACCTTATAGTGATCGCGGGCGGTAGAACCGGTCGCGATGGTATCCATGGGGCAACCTTTTCCTCCTCTGCGATTACAGAATCCAACGTGAAGGGTACCGAAGTACAGTTAGGCGATCCATTGACACAGAAAAAACTTTCCGATGCGATAATAAGAGAAGCAAGAGATCTAGGGCTCTACAACGCAATCACTGATAATGGCGCTGGAGGTCTATCCTCCTCTGTCGGGGAAATGGGTAGGAGGGGTTTCACAGTCGCATTGGAGAAGGTCTCACTCAAAGCTAATGGACTGTCTCCTTGGGAAATATGGATCTCCGAATCCCAAGAAAGAATGACATTTGCTGTGCCAAAGGAAAACTTAAAGGTCTTCCAGGACGTCATGCAGAAACATGGTGTAGAGTCATCAGTTATTGGTGAGTTCAATAACTCCGGTAGAGGAATCATCACTAAGAATGGGGAGAAAATCTTTGATATCGCTCTGGATTTCCTACACGATGGTAATCCTAGCCTCCACTTGAGAACAAAAAAACCTACCATAAATGCTGGCAATAAAACCTTCACTTCACTGGAAGAAGCGCTGTCTGATAAAAATATCCGCAGCAAGGAATTCATTGCAAATCAGTACGACCACGAAGTACAAGGGACATCTGTGCTGAAGCCACTACAGGGACTCAACAAGATTTTCAGTGATGCTACCGCTATCAAGCCGCTATATCATTCTGCTAAGTGTCTTGGACAGTCTCAGGACCTGGCGATTATCAGGGGCAACCCATATATGGAAACATATAATTCGATTGAGCAGGCCATTAGGAATCTTGTGACAATCGGCGCCAATCCAGGAAAAATCGCATTGCTGGATAACTTTTGCTGGTCTGACTCGAACAATCCCGAAAAATTATGGTTATTAAAGGAGTCCGGACGTGCCTGTCATGACTTCTCCATTGCTTTTAGTACACCGTTCATCTCAGGGAAAGATAGTATGTTCAATGATTTCAATGGCTATGATGCATCAGGTGAAAAAATCAGCATTAGTAACGCTCCTGCATTGCTAATCACTGCAATTGGAATCATTGAAAGCTATGAGAATATAGTTTCGCTTGATGCAAAATATCCAGGCGATCTGATATACATAATCGATGTGAATGTGAAAGTACAGGAAGCCCTTAAAGTCTTCGATAACTACTGTGTTGCCCTTAGAAATAGACTAGTTGCTTCAGCGATCTCAGTAAACCAAGGTGGCAGACTCACAGCAATAGCGAAGATGGTCATTGCAAATAACTACGGTGCTGAGCTCTCAATTGACGAAAATGTGGATAATTTTGCAAGATCTCGTGAAATCATTGTCACGATTGCACCCGAAAATGCACAAGTATTCAAGGAAATTTTCGCTGATAAGGCAATCAGGGAAGCTGGAAGAGTCACAGATAGCAAACTGATAAACGTGAACAACAATACATTCTCGAAAGTAGAGGAGCTACTTAGCCTATATAGAGAACCTATACTCCGAGAAAGTGCATGACTCAGCTCTCATTGACCCACATGAGGTCACGCTTCGAAACAAGCAATCTCTCTTTTTTTACCACAACCCTACACAGGTCTCCATTGCACTTTTTTACCAAAAGAAAGACTCCTGGTTCTATTGTGACCTTCGGCTTAGGCTTTCCCATGAATCTTTCTTCATACCCCACAGTGACAGTGCTAGTAACAGCATAATTTCTCTTACTGATAAAAGATGAATTTATCCAACCAGTATCACCTTCTATATCGCGGACATACGTCCAATCTTCAAAGGAATCCAATATTTCAACCGGAATATTCGGAAGATGATAACTGAACTTAATAGGATATATTTTACCAGGTCCGCACCTAATATTTGATTGTTTTACTCTGATGCTAGCATAATGTGTTTCCGCATGTGCGAATGAAAACAATTCCAGTAGCAAAAATATTATGATGGCTCTGCTCATAAAAATCGTGGCTCCTTGCGCAATTTACTTCACCTGCCATGAGAAGAATTAGGAATCAGTGAAAACAGGTAATAAAATGGACCTGTTAGAGCCTCATATTTTTTCCTGCGAGTACTTCCTAAGGAAGAACACTAATGCTAATGCCGGAATCCCAATAACAACACTTACATTGAAAAGTATCACCCACCCGAACTTATCTGCGATCGTCCCGGCAATTATCGGCAAGATAGCGCGATCTATCAGGGAAATAGAACTAAAAACAGCATACACTGTCCCAGAGAAGCGTGCCCTACTAGCAATCTCCGAAATATACCCGAGTATAGCGGTAGTAGCAATACTCCCACAAATATTTTCTGTTGCGATGGTTATGTATAAAAGCGGCAGATTGTAGCCAACCTTAGCCTGAACCACGAACATCACATTGGAAACCATCTGTACAACGCCACCGACTATGAGTCCCATCATGATACCGCTCTTATAAACAATCCTTGCCCCTATAAAACCTCCAAGCACAAGCGAAAACAGACCAAATGTCTTAGCAACAATAGCAATCTCCGTAAGCGAGAACCCAGTATCCACAAGAAATGGCGAAATCATCGTTGCTATAAGTGAATCACATGAACGATATATTATCACTAGAACAACAACCCAGAGACCATTTTTACTCCAAAGGATTTCCTGCAATGGGACAGTGATCATATGTAAGGGGAATGATAATTCATGTTCATGCGTAAGATTGTTTGCTTCTGACTTCCTAGGATTCGGTTCACCCATGAAGAATACTACGATGCTCGCACTGAAACTTAAAAATCCAGAGAAGATATAAACTATTTTCCAATTAATGGAATTGTTGCATAAGCCCTTTACATCGCATAAGTAATCAACAACGAAAAGTGCGACTGCACCACTTATCAAATAGGCAAATCTCCCACCTAGCAAGACGCTTGAAGATCCTATAAGTTGTTCCTTTGGCCTCAGCATCGAAATGCGATAGCTGTCTATAATGATATCCTGGAATGATGAAAAGAGAGCAACAGCCATTGCAAATATTCCCATCAGATATATACGATCTATGGGGTTAGTATTTGCCAATCCGATGATGGACAGCACCACAAATGGCTGTAGTAGGAATATCCATCCTCTTTTTTGTCCAAAACGCGTTCCCAGCAGTGGAACTGTATATTTGTCAAAGAATGGTGCAAAAAGGAACTTTATAATATATGGTATGGTGATCAGTGAGAACACACCAATACTTGAATAATTCACGCCAGCTTTCGCTAACCAAGTGTTTAGAGTAGGCACCACAAGGACCACTGGTATATTGGAGGCAAAACCAAGAAAGAAAGTAGCAACTGCCTTTACACACAGATTCAACAGCAATAATCTCTTACGCTTTTTCACATTACCTCACAACCAACACCACTAAAGAAGCCACAAAAATAAACAACGAGCCTCTTCTGTTCAGTATAAAAGTCCATAATAGATCCAACTGAAATATATTTCGACAACTTAAACTTTGGAGAATTTCAGCAATGGATCACCTTCACTGATATTCTGCCCCTTTTCTACATACACTTTTTCTACCGTCCCACCTCTCTCAGATGTGATAGTATTCTGCATCTTCATTGCTTCTATGACACATAGTGGATCTCCTTGTTTAACAATGTCACCAGCTGCAACATATACGTTTGCAATCATTCCGGTCATTGTTGCACTCACTTGCTCCGATTGGAGTACATCAACAGCGTTATCCTGGGCCAATGAATACTTCGCATAGACGGTAGCAGGGAACGCAGCACACAAAATACTGAAACCTTTATATTCCACTCGCTTCTGGAATTTATCAGTATTAATGATCCTTACGATGAACGCTTCCTTATTGAGTTCGGCAAGGAACAGTCCTTCCCTTACATCTTGTTGCCACTCAACCAGGTAGCTTACACCAGCGAACATAAAATTCAACTCACCGGAATTGTACGTTACTCTGACTTCATACACGTGCTTCCCGAGTCTTATAACAAAATCCTGCTCCTCTCCCATTGAGCAACCCCAGATTCTTCGAGCAATGTACAGGGCAACCGCCATGGATTTTATTGTTGCATCATGATCCAGACAGTCACTCCATGAAAGATGCTGATACTGATTTTCGACGAAATGCGTATCTACATTACCACTGATAAAATCCTCATGCCGAAACACCGATTCCAGAAAAACTAGATTATTCTTCAAACCAACTATACAAGTTCTGCGGAGCGCTTCACACATTTCATTTATTGCATCAGCCCGGCTCTTAGCGTGCACGATGATTTTGGCCACCATGGGATCGTAGAACATTCCCACATCCGAACCAGCACATATACTACTTTCGACCCTTGCATTTGTAGGAGAATCCATTTTAGCTACGAATCCACTGGTCGGCATAAAATTGTTCATGGGATCCTCAGCGTAGACACGGGCCTCGAAGGACCAGCCATTGAACTTGGTAATACTTGTCTTCTTTGATAACGCATCACCCTCAGCGATCCGAATCATCTCCTCGACTATGTCAATACCAGTGATCATTTCAGTGACAGGATGCTCAACCTGAATCCTGGTATTCATTTCCATAAAATAGAAATTATTCTCCTGATCCAGGATATATTCGACCGTTCCTGCAGATGTATAATTCACTGACTTCGCCAATCTGATGGACTGGTTATACATTTCCTTTCTCAATGCCCTATGCAGAGCAATACTAGGAGCTTCCTCTATGATTTTCTGGTGACGTCTTTGTATTGAACACTCCCGCTCCCCCAGACAGATAATATTGCCCTGTTTATCTGCGAGGATCTGTATCTCTATATGCCTAGGATTTTTTATGTATTTTTCAATAAAGACTCTCTGGTCCTTGAAGAAGCTCAGCGCCTCCGAACATGCAAGATTCATTGCATCTCTGAGCTCTTCCTCTCTATGGACCAGCCGCATCCCTTTACCACCACCTCCAGCTGATGCCTTAATCAACACCGGAAAACCAATTTCCTTGGCTATGGAAAGGGCATGAGTATAATCAGATACTTCACCTACATATCCTGGAATGAGATTAACGGAAGCTTCCTTGGCAATTTTCTTTGCCATCACTTTATTGCTCATCTTCGAGATGCAGTCTGAGCTCGGACCAATAAAGATGATATTATGTTTTTCCAGACACAGTGCGAACTCAGGATTTTCTGACAAAAAGCCGTAACCTGGATGTACAGCATCAGCGCCGGTCTTGGTAATCGCAGAAAGAAGCGCTTCCATATTGTTATAGCTGTCTTTCGCAGTCGATCCACCTATGTGTACTGCCTCATCAGCATGACGTACATACTCCGCACCTACATCCAGGTCCGAATAGACAGCAACACTTTTTTTCCCCAGTTTACGCAATGTCCTGATTATCCTGGATGCAATCTCACCGCGATTGGCTATTAGTACCTTTTGTATCGACATCTTAGTAAATAGAACGGATCTCTTTTGCAATTAACTCAGCGGCGCTAGCAATCCTGATTTTGCCTTCATTTTTCCGCACGGGTATGCTGTCAGTAATAATTATCTCATCGATACAAGAGCCCATAATACGCTGCTGAGCCTTCCCGGAAAGCACACCGTGTGTAACAAAGGCCAAAACAGATTTCGCTCCCAATTCATTAAGCTTTTCAGCAGCATTACAGAGCGTACCGCCACCACACACTATATCATCAACAATGACGCACTCCCTTCCCTCAACTTCACCGATGATATCTGTGATCTCCGATACTCCAGGGCTAGATCTGTATTTGTTCATTATAACTAGACTCAAGCCTAACCCTTCAGCAAGGGATTTCGCCCTTTTTACGGCACCTAGATCCGGGGCCACGATTACAACATCAGAATGGATAGATATGCTCCGCTCTAATATCTCGTTGGGAAGAACATTACGAACGGGGATATTAAAAAATCCCTCGAATTGTGAAAAGTGTACATCAAGCGTCACCACCAAAGAGATCCTCTGTCCTACAAGATCCGCTATCACTTTCGCACCAATAGCTGAACCAGAGGACACTATTCTATCGGCACGTGTATAAGCAAAATAAGGAGCTACTAATACTATATCTCGTATACCTCTTCTGTTAAGAGCATCCACGATGAGCAGAAATTCTATTATATCCCCATCATTACAGAGGCTCTCTATAACAAGGACTTTATCTCCAGGAAGTAGTTCAGGATCATTTACGATCACATTGCTCTCTCCGTCTGGGAATCTATTTATCTCGGCAGCAATCCTACTCGCACCAAGTAGCGTAGCTACCTTTTGACCAAGTTCTCCGCTTCTACTACCTAAGATTACTTTCATACATCTTCAACGAACAATTTCTTACAATGGATTTTTTCTTATAAGTCTTTGCTTCACTGTCAGGTGAAAGAGTATCGAATATTAAAGCACAAGTCTATTCCTAAGCCGGTGAAACCCTCCCGATTTTGCCTCTAGAAGATCATTCTTGTGTTGAAGAACCTGTGCGAATCCCCTCCTGCAGGAGATGTTATACTTGCTGAACCTCTTTCACTTCCGGGACGTAGTATTGAAGCATATTTTCTATGCCATCTTTGAGAGTCACGGCAGAACTCGGACAACCAGCGCATGCACCCTGGAGTTTTAAATAGACTATCCCATCTTTATACCCCCTGAACACTATGTTGCCTCCGTCCTCCATAACGGCGGGTCTTACTTTTGTATCTATGATCTCCTTTATTCGTTTAGATGCCGCATCAGTACATTCGATATCTTCTTCCGCCTCGTCGACCTGTACAGCTGTGCTATCTGTAGTGAAGTACTCAACAATCACACTGAAGATCTGTGGCTTTAGTATTTCCCAATCTGCGTCTACATTTTTATTTATGGAAATAAAATCTTCCCCTAGCATCACTCCAGAGACACCCTGTACTTCCCAGAGCATTTCTGCTATTCTGCACCTCGATGCTTCCTCCTCTGAAGCAATGTCAATTACTCCATTCTCGAGCACCTGTCTTCCGGGAAAGAACTTTAAGGAGTTTGGATTCGGTGTTGACTCGGTTTGGATAAACATCACTGGAATACTGTGGAGCAATTACTTCTTAACTACGGGGGAATTATAATATACAATATCTCCTAGTTTCAATGTCCGCGGATGCTCTACATAATACTGCTGATTTTATCACTGATTATTATTCTACCAGTACTTCTGGTGATAGTGCTTGCGCTCATATATCGCAAGAAGCTTAGATTTTCTAAGAACTTCTCTCAAATATATGACGCAGTCTATGAAATGATGGAGAAGGGTAACTTCAACTTTGAGAACTTGTATAATTTCCAGCAGAAGGACTCACAAGGCTCTTCTACGACATCAAGGATGTCCAAAGCGCAGGCAAGGGAGATATTAGGTGTCTCAGTGGATGCAACTAAGACAGAGATTAATAAGGCGTATCATGCGTTGGTACAAAAGGTACATCCTGATAAAGGTGGCTCACACTATTTCACCCAGCAGCTGAACAAAGCCCGCGACACATTGATGAAATGAGCTATACAGGATCTACATTCAAGAAACGAATTTGGGCCTAATGATAATCTTGACGACAATACCTTCAGGTGGAAGCTTGTTCATCCTTTTCATTCACAGCATAGATCACAACTTCACTGAATTGCATCTAAGCAACCTTCAGTATAGCGCATGCGCTATATTTGTGAGAATCTATTTTCATTTCCTAGCATTTCCACCTCTATCTACTGCGTAGCCCTTACTTCCTATCAGGCGGAAGACTGATGATGTGAATCTTTCACCCATTCGGTTGATGTGCTATATTGGGACCATCGATTACTAGGCCATGCTCGAATTCCTTAAACGTTCACAGTTGGTATACTTTTTTGTTGGCTTCAAGACAGTACTTAAATACTTTTTTGCTAAAAAAGTCACGATAAGGTATCCCCATGAAAAAGGACCTATAAGTCTTCGTTTTAGGGGTGAGCATGCCCTTCGGCGCTACAAAAGTGGCGAGGAACGATGCATAGCATGCAAGTTATGTGAGGCTATATGTCCAGCCCAGGCGATCACCATTGAGGCTGCACCAAGAGAATCAGATGGGAGCAGGCGCGCTACTAGGTACGATATAGATATGACTAAATGCATATATTGCGGCCTCTGCCAGGAAGCCTGTCCAGTGGATGCAATAGTGGAGGGACCTAATTTCGAGTTTGCTAGGGAAAATCGTGAGGATTTGATCTATAACAAGAAAAAACTCCTCGAAAATGGCGATAAATGGGAAGTCGCATTGATCAAAATGTTGAATAGGCATGACACGCATCATTGATGGAGCAGGTATTGCAGCGGAAATATGCTCTCTAATAGAGGAAGGGATCTCCACTCTTAAGGCTGATTTTGACCTTGTCCCACGCCTTAGAGTCATAATTGTTGGAAATAATCCTGCAAGCCAAATATATGTCCGGAATAAACAGAAAAAGGCAGAATCAGTAGGTATAGATGCCAAAACGATTGCTCTGCCAGAAGATACGAGCGAATCCGAATTAGTTGCGCTGATACATCAATTAAATGATGATGAAAAAGTCAATGGCATACTGCTCCAGCTTCCCATACCGAAGCACATAGATGCAAACAAAGTGATCCCTTCAATTAGACCAGATAAGGATGTGGATGGATTTCATCCACAGAACATAGGTAAGCTTGTACTAGGTAAGGATGCACCATTAAAGCCTTGCACACCAACGGCATCTATTTACTTGATTAAAACGGTGCTAGGCAACGATCTGAAGGGATTAGATGCGGTAGTGATAGGAAGATCCAATATTGTTGGGAAGCCGATGGCGACTCTGCTTTTACATGAGGACTGTACAGTTACCATCACGCACTCCAAGACGAAGGATATCCAGGAAAAAACTATGCACGCGGATATTGTAGTAGCAGCTGTTGGAATACCACGTTTTGTAAAAGGAAATTTTATAAAGTCCGGAGCAACCGTGATAGATGTGGGCATCAACAAAGTCGATGCCGAAGTCGTAGGAGATGTAGATTTTCAAGAAGTCTCCGGGAAGGCTGGTTTTATTACTCCAGTCCCTAAGGGTGTCGGTCCAATGACGATAGCATTTCTCATGCTAAACACTGTAGTCGCTGCGTGTATGCAGAATGCGATAGACTACGAAAGAATAGTCAAATTAGACTTTTAGTATTCTCTAAAAGGTTAAGGAGATCCTGAAACTGAGACACCAGCGCTGCGCACCAGGAGATTGTTTGCATAACAAAACTGATGTCTAAGATAAAAAATCATCATAGACTCCGTTCAAGAGAATAAGAAGCAGTAATAATATTAAAATCTTTACTAAATTGTGGTTAGTATGTTATTAATTAGCAGTAAATTCTGAGAAAAAATGCAGACCCCAAAAGAAACCACTCCAACTAAAAATGACTCTAAGAAGCGTACTGCTCCCAGCACACCTTCACCTGCCACTTCCAGTTACGAAGAACAGAGTACATCAAGTGGAAGTAGCACAGTGCTAGCACCTGGAGAAGCACCTAGCACTGCGCTTACACATTGGAAGAAACTCATGGCACAGAGAGCTGTAGATCAAGCTGAACAGCCTATTCAAGGTACAAGCAGTTCTTCTGCACCAGGTCCTAGTACTGCTGACCTATCAACATCAAGTAGAAGTACCACAGTGCTAGCACCAAAAAGACGGAAACTAACACCGGAAGAAAAAAGGGAGAGAAACAGGGAGAGAAACCGTAAATGCAGCGCTAAATACTACTCTGCACACCGTGACGAGATCCTGCAAAGGCGGCGTGAATCCCGAGCTCGAGATCCTGAAAGGTTCTGTGAATACGGGGCTAAATACCGGGCTGCACACCGTGACGAGATCATGCAAAGGCAGCGTGAATCCCGAGCTCGAGATCCTAAAAGGTTCCGTGAATACGAGGCTAAATACCGGGCTGCACACCGTGACGAGATCATACAAAGGCAGCGTGAATCCCGAGCTCGAGATCCTGAAAAGTTCTGTGAATACGGGGCTAAATACCGGGCTGCACACCGTGACGAGATCATACAAAGGCAGCGTGAATCCCGAGCTCGAGATCCTGAAAAGTTCCGTGAATATGAAGCTAAATACCGGGCTGCACACCGTGACGAGATCATACAAAGGCAGCGTGAACAACGTGCTAAAAAGAAAGCTGAACAGCCTATTCAAGGTACAAGCAGTTCTTCTGCACCAGGTCCTAGTACTGCTGACCTATCAACATCAAGTGGAAGTACCACAGTGCTAGCACCAAAAAGACGGAAACTAACACCGGAAGAACAAAGGGAGAGAAACCGTATAAGTCAGGCTAAATACCGGGCTGCACACCATGACGAGATCATGCAAAGGCAGCGTGAATCCCGAGCTCGAGATCCTGAAAAGTTCCGTGAATACAGGGCTAAATACTACTCTGCGCACCACGACGAGATCATACAAAGGCTGCGTGAACAACGTGCTAAAAAGAAAGCTGAACAGCCTATTCAAGGTACAAGCAGTTCTTCTGCACCAGGTCCTAGCGGTAGTCCAAGCAGTAGATTATCCGATGCCAGCACTCAAGGTCAGCAACAAAGACAAACGCGCTAGAAATACATCAGAACACACTGGATATCTAAAAGGTTAAGGAGATCCTGAAACTGAGACACCAGCGCTGCGCACCAGGAGATTGTTTGCATAACAAAACTGATGTCTACTTTATTCAGTTTTATAGAATTTCACAGCAAGACCGGATGGGGTGGGATTCGAACCCACGGTACGCTTGAACGCACGGCAGTTTTCAAGACTGCTGCCTTAAACCGCTCGGCCACCCATCCACCGAAGAAGTTAGCATAAAGCAGATTATCTTGCAATCTACGCAGATAAAATCATCATAGACTCCGTTCAAGAGAATAAGAAGCAGTAATAATATTAAAATCTTTACTAAATTGTGGTTAGTATGTTATTAATTAGCAGTAAATTCTGAGAAAAAATGCAGACCCCAAAAGAAACCACTCCAACTAAAAATGACTCTAAGAAGCGTACTGCTCCCAGCACACCTTCACCTGCCACTTCCAGTTACGAAGAACAGAGTACATCAAGTGGAAGTAGCACAGTGCTAGCACCAAAAAGACGGAAACTAACACCGGAAGAAAAAAGGGAGAGAAACCGTATAAGTCAGGCTAAATACTACTCTGCACACCGTGACGAGATCATGCAAAGGCAGCGTGAATCCCGAGCTCGAGATCCTGAAAAGTTCCGTGAATACAAGGCTAAACACTACTCTGCACACCGTGACGAGATCCTGCAAAGGCGGCGTGAATCCCGAGCTCGAGATCCTGAAAAGTTCCGTGAATACAAGGTTAAATACCGGGCTGCACACCGTGACGAGATCATACAAAGGCAGCGTGAATCCCGAGCTCGAGATCCTGAAAGGTTCCGTGGATACAGGACTAAATACTACTCTGCACACCGTGACGAGATCATACAAAGGCAGCGTGAACAACGTGCTAAAAAGAAAGCTGAACAGCCTATTCAAGGTACAAGCAGTTCTTCTGCACCAGGTCCTAGTACTGCTGACCTATCAACATCAAGTGGAAGTAGCACAGTGCTAGCACCAAAAAGACGGAAACTAACACCGGAAGAACAAAGGGAGAGAAACCGTAAATGCAGCGCTAAATACTACTCTGCACACCGTGACGAGATCCTGCAAAGGCGGCGTGAATCCCGAGCTCGAGATCCTGAAAAGTTCCGTGGATACGGGGCTAAATACTACTCTGCACACCACGACGAGATCATACAAAAGCAGCGTGAATCCCGAGCTCGAGATCCTAAAAGGTTCCGTGAATACGAAGCTAAATACCGGGCTGCACACCACGACGAGATCCTGCAAAGGCAGCGTGAACAACGTGCTAAAAAGAAAGCTGAACAGCCTATTCAAGGTACAAGCAGTTCTTCTGCACCAGGTCCTAGTACTGCTGACCTATCAACATCAAGTGGAAGTACCACAGTGCTAGCACCTGGAGAAGCACCTAGCACTGCGCTTACACATTGGAAGAAACTCATGGCACAGAGAGCTGTAGATCAAGCTGAACAGCCTATTCAAGGTACAAGCAGTTCTTCTGCACCAGGTCCTAGCGGTAGTCCAAGCAGTAGATTATCCGATGCCAGCACTCAAGGTCAGCAACAAAGACAAACGCGCTAGAAATACATCAGAACACACTGGATATCTAAAAGGTTAAGGAGATCCTGAAACTGAGACACCAGCGCTGCGCACCAGGAGATTGTTTGCATAACAAAACTGATGTCTAAGATAAAAAATCATCATAGACTCCGTTCAAGAGAATAAGAAGCAGTAATAATATTAAAATCTTTACTAAATTGTGGTTAGTATGTTATTAATTAGCAGTAAATTCTGAGAAAAAATGCAGACCCCAAAAGAAACCACTCCAACTAAAAATGACTCTAAGAAGCGTACTGCTCCCAGCACACCTTCACCTGCCACTTCCAGTTACGAAGAACAGAGTACATCAAGTGGAAGTAGCACAGTGCTAGCACCAAAAAGACGGAAACTAACACCGGAAGAACAAAGGGAGAGAAACCGTATAAGTCAGGCTAAATACTACTCTGCACACCGTGACGAGATCATACAAAGGCAGCGTGAACAACGTGCTAAAAAGAAAGCTGAACAGCCTATTCAAGGTACAAGCAGTTCTTCTGCACCAGGTCCTAGTACTGCTGACCTATCAACATCAAGTGGAAGTACCACAGTGCTAGCACCAAAAAGACGGAAACTAACACCGGAAGAAAAAAGGGAGAGAAACCGTATAAGTCAGGCTAAATACTACTCTGCACACCGTGACGAGATCATACAAAGGCAGCGTGAACAACGTGCTAAAAAGAAAGCTGAACAGCCTATTCAAGGTACAAGCAGTTCTTCTGCACCAGGTCCTAGTACTGCTGACCTATCAACATCAAGTGGAAGTACCACAGTGCTAGCACCAAAAAGACGGAAACTAACACCGGAAGAAAAAAGGGAGAGAAACCGTATAAGTCAGGCTAAATACCGGGCTGCACACCATGACGAGATCATGCAAAGGCAGCGTGAATCCCGAGCTCGAGATCCTGAAAAGTTCCGTGAATACAGGGCTAAATACTACTCTGCGCACCACGACGAGATCATACAAAGGCTGCGTGAACAACGTGCTAAAAAGAAAGCTGAACAGCCTATTCAAGGTACAAGCAGTTCTTCTGCACCAGGTCCTAGTACTGCTGACCTATCAACATCAAGTGGAAGTACCACAGTGCTAGCACCAAAAAGACGGAAACTAACACCGGAAGAACAAAGGGAGAGAAACAGGGAGAGAAACCGTATCAGTCAGGCTAAATACTACTCTGCACACCGTGACGAGATCATGCAAAAGCAGCGTGAATCCCGAGCTCGAGATCCTGAAAGGTTCCGTGAATACAAGGCTAAACACTACTCTGCACACCGTGACGAGATCCTGCAAAGGCGGCGTGAATCCCGAGCTCGAGATCCTGAAAAGTTCCGTGAATACAAGGCTAAATACCGGGCTGCACACCGTGACGAGATCCTGCAAAGGCGGCGTGAATCCCGAGCTCGAGATCCTGAAAGGTTCCGTGAATACAAGGCTAAATACTACTCTGCACACCGTGACGAGATCATACAAAGGCAGCGTGAACAACGTGCTAAAAAGAAAGCTGAACAGCCTATTCAAGGTACAAGCAGTTCTTCTGCACCAGGTCCTAGTACTGCTGACCTATCAACATCAAGTAGAGACACTACTACTGAACAATCTGGTCAAACTACTAGCGGCTCTCCTACAGCAGGCCCTAGCGGTAGCTCTAACCTTGCGGCTCCTAGTACACCTTCTCCTGATACATCTAATAAAGATCCAGGAGGTCAGGAGTCGGATGTAGAGCTAGCTCAGTGTTTCGGCTTCTCTCTAGCTCTACTGAGTCAAGAAATGGGCTGCAATCCGGATAGCGCATTGCAATGGGTGAATGATGCCTACACCTTAGTAATGACCGACCCAAACTGTCAGGATGAATGTAAAAATCTAGGGGCAGATATATCAGGTGGAGACACTACTCCTGAACAACCTATTCAAGGTACAAGCAGTTCTTCTGCACCAGGTCCTAGCGGTAGTCCAAGCAGTAGATTATCCGATGCCAGCACTCAAGGTCAGCAACAAAGACAAACGCGCTAGAAATACATCAGAGCGCAGAGCAAATGGATCCCAGAAGATAAAGCGCAAAAATGCTTTCCAGACCACCATTTGACTCACTCACTGGTGAACGGCGAGAAACAATATAAACACATGAGAGAAAAAGCTAGTACCAATCCAGGAACTGTAGCGCTAATTATTCACGGGCAAATACATGGACATCATTTCGTTATTAAAGCGATCATAGCTAGTAATCTTGACGCGGTCGTCGAGGAAATCAATTATTGCAAATCCATATTTCAATTGTGACTCCCTGGAATGTGGGGCCATCCCATAAGAAAGCAGCGCACCTCCATTACCCGAAATAAGCTGAACCCTACCATTGAATTTCAGGAATTGTGCAACATGTATGTGTCCAGAAATGAATAACTCGATCTCCTTTTTGAGCTTTTTAGCAAACTCAATATATCCAACAGGGATATGAGCCTTATTCCTGAATATAATTGGCTTATGAGTTAAGATCCAGGTTCTTTTCGTATCAGTTGTCGCATTTATTTCCTCAAGATCAGTGAGCAAGTTTTTCTCGTATGTTGAATCTATTACTGCAAGTCTCCTTCCATTAATATCAATGGCATATGGCTGCTCATGATCTTGGCACTCTTTGTTTTCTCTACCCAAAAGAGCAAACCACCCATTACCATTGCGGCGACAGTCTTCATGGTTGCCCCTGACCAAGAGTAGTGGAATATTGGAATCTAATAATCTAGCAGCCGGTAAGAAAAAATCCGCCGTCCAAGTATCCCAATTATCCTGATAGCCCTTTTCCCTGTATATGTAGTCTCCAACATGTATCACCATATCCGGTGAATGCCCAACTACGAGGCCTACTATCTCCTGGAAGAACCAGTTCTTTTCGCAATCCTGTGAGATAAAACTTTTTACTCGGCATCCTGTATCACCAATGATAGCGATCCTCTTTACAGCATTCGTATCAATCGTTGGACTGATCTCCTTACCATCAAAAATAACGGAGTGCGGTAAACGACTAAGATCTAACTCAAAAAAACAGCTTTTAGGAAAAGCATCACTTCTCTGGCTGTACTCATTCATCTGTTGCTCTTCACCGTCTATGCTGATATTCGGACAATGACTCAATTTCTCTCCGACAAGGCGGAACCATAATCGATTTCCACCCATGAGCTGGAACCAATGGAATTCGTAAGCAAATCCGGAACTATAGAATAAAATGAAAAGAATAAGTAAATATTTTTCCGTAACAGCTATGGCATTCATTTAGGCATTTGAATGATGTGAAAAGGCGCTCTATAGAAGAATTAATGCGTACGCATCGTTTACTCTTTCATGGTTTCCGATTGTCTGTATTTCATTTTCGAAAACACCAAAGAACTTTACAATTCTGCACAAAAATCCAGGAGAAGCAAACCAGATACCGATAAATTTTATAACTGAATTAAATGGACTGCATATCTAAGGTATGCTTTAATTCACTCTGATACTCTCGCTGTAAAATGAGGCTGGTACTTTTTGTTGTAATTTTGCTTACGGTTTCGAGTGCGCACGCGACGCTTAAAATCGATATCAACAGAGGGAATGCATCAAAAATAAAGCTGATACTTGTGCAATGCACACAGGAAGATCATAACAAGGGCAGTATCATCGCTAATATTGTGGCCGCTGATTTGGCATCGACTGGCTTCTTGGATGTACAGCCGAACACAGAAATCAAATGCAATGCTAATGCCTCAATCAGTAACTTTGGAACATTGAGGGATACAGACAATCTCATTCTAAGTCTAGCTGTTTCCTTATCGGAAGATGGTAAGTTAACAGTGAAGTATCGCGCTATAGACACATCTATCAGAAAACAAATACTCGGTAAGCTTCTGGAATCCAATGCACAAAACCATCGAAAAGTCGCACACTCTATAGCCGATAGTATATATACCAAACTTACGGGGGACGTTGGATACTTCAACACAAGCATAGCCCACACTTCTGAGATAGACGGGAAAAAGAGACTAGCAATCATGGATCAGGATGGAGCTAATTTGAGATTCATCACTGATGGTAGATTTCTCGTGCTTACCCCTCGTTTTTCGCCGGACGGAAGTAAGATTGTTTACATGTCTTACTCCAAGCTTCAGGGTAAGGTTTTCATAAAAGACTTGGAAAAACGAAAAGATACTATGGTCGGAAATTTCAAAGGAGTTGTCTCTGCGCCGAGGTTCTCTCCTGATGGGAAATCAGTAATATTGGCAACTTCCAATGGGGCAAACACTGATATACATAGGGTATATCTGCATAACAACGTCCAGAAAAAGTTAACTGTGCACTCAGCTATTAATACTTCCCCTTCCTACTCACCCGATCAAACAAGAATTGTCTTCACATCTGACAGGAGTGGATCGCCGCAGTTGTACACGATGAATGCAAACGGAGCTTCACAGAAACGCATCAGTTTTGGTGGTGGAAGTTATACTGCACCAGTTTGGTCTCCTAGGGGGGATTTGATAGCTTTCACTACGGTCCGTAATAGACAGTTCTACATAGGAGTAATGAAACCCGACGGCTCCGGAGAAAGAATATTAGCTACAGGTCACTTGGTTGAAGGTCCTACATGGGCTCCTAATGGACGCCTCATTGCGTTCACTAGAGAAGAGCGATCCGTAAATGGGAAGCGATCAATTTCTAAGATTTATTCCATAGACATCACGGGGAAAAATGAACGTCTCTTACCTACAAAACACAATGCTTCGGACCCTTCCTGGTCAGATGAAATAGAATATTGAGGACACTCAATGAGGTATAACTGGTTACGATGCAATAAGAAAATATTCATTCGGGGCCCCACAGATGGGGGGCTCTCTGATTAGTCTCCTGTACCTGGCATGATCGCTAAAGATCGCACAAGTATTCAGTCAAGCTGTGAAATTATCTTACTACGCAGATTGTCGCACAATTTAAGATGTGCTACCATTACGGCGTGCTGTTTTGCATTGTTTCGCGCGGAAGTAGTTCAGTTGGTAGAATGCAACCTTGCCAAGGTTGAGGTCGAGGGTTCGAGTCCCTTTTTCCGCTCCGCTCCTTCTCTGATATGTCTAAATATAGCGCTGTTTTCAATCAGGCTCTTGACACAATAAAAAAGGAAAAACGTTATCGTGAATTCGTGAACCTTGCAAGAATCTCAGGTGAGTTTCCCTATGCCATAAACGAAGAAACTAATGAGAGGATCGTGCTGTGGTGTAGCAATGATTATCTCGGTATGGGACAGAATTTCACTGTCTGCGATTCCATGAAGGAGACTATTGATAGGATGGGTGCTGGAGCAGGCGGCACTAGGAATATCTCCGGCAATAATAAGGAAGTCGTCCTCTTGGAGCAGGAAATAGCAAAGCTCCATCATAAGGAGGCTGCACTTTCTTTTGTTTGTGGATACGTAGCTAATCTTGCATCCATATCGACCCTCACTTCGCTGATGGAGGACTGCATTGCATTTTCGGATCAATACAACCACTCATCGATAATAGAGGGAATCAAAAGTAGTCGCTGCGAAAAGCGAATCTTTCACCACAATGATCTCAAACACCTGGAGGAGCTATTATCACAAGCACCACAACATACGTACAAAATAATAATCTTTGAATCGGTGTATTCAATGGATGGCGACATTGCACCGATTGAGGGAATCTGTGACTTAGCAGAGAAGTATGGCGCACTCACATATATCGATGAGGTACACGCCGTAGGTATGTATGGTAAACACGGAGCCGGAATCAGCGAAGAGCTGGGCTTGACAGATAGAATCGATATAATACAAGGGACACTGGCAAAAGCCTATGGAGTGATCGGTGGATACGTTGCAGCTAAAGCTAATATCATCGATGTCATTAGAAGTCATGCATCGGGCTTTATTTTCACTACTGCGCTTCCTCCAGTTATCGCTGCGGCTGGCAGGTCAAGCATCAGACATCTTTACAACAGCGACATTGAAAGAAAGAAACAGCGTGAAAACGTAGGAAAACTCAAAATACTTCTTAAACAGAATAATATTAAATTTCTCGAGAGTCCTACGCATATTGTTCCAATCATTATCGGGAATCCAGAGCAGTGTAAGCTCGCCTCCAAAAGGCTGCTTGAAGAATTCAAGATCTTTATACAGTACATAAACTACCCCACTGTACCACGCGGCACTGAGCGCTTGAGAATCACACCGACCCCACAGCACACAGACAAAATGATGGAGGAGTTAGTGTTAGCACTCAAGGAAGTACTAAATAGAACAATACATTAAGAAAAAAGGATCGAAGAAGCAGGGCCACAGAAAGTTTTTGATGCGAGCTAGGGCACGGGCCCAGGCCGGAAAGAAGTCAACCGCTCAGGAGCGCATCTAGATCCAAAGTATCCACCTGAACTCAGACTACTGAGTGGCACGCATTCTTTGCTTCCTTATTTTACGCTTGATCTCAACAGCTCTTCTATGCCTTTTTTCTGAGGGCTTTTCAAATACACGTTTCCTTCCTGGCGTGACACCTTCCCTGGACAAATGCTGCTTCAATCTGCGAAGTGCTTGTTCAACATCCCCATGGTGAACCATAAAAACTTGCCCCAATTTTTCTCTCCTTTTTTCAGAATACCAGTGCAAATCCTATCACACAGAGACTAAAAAAGAAATTATCCACAAGAACCTAACTGTCCGCGTCCTCAGTCATAGATCTCATATTTTCAGGTGGATAATAACGCTCATCATGCTTGATAAGAATTTGTTTCGCGTACATTATGTGATCTTTCAATTTACCAACAACCACGACATCTATGCCTTCGCGCATCAGTGCTGGCGAAAGACCTACATATATCACTTTAAGATCAGCGCTATCGTCTGAGATGATAAAATGGGTCGTTTCAGGAAACCTTTCTATAGTTTTGACCTTTCCTCCGAGTCTTATTTCAGCGTTGGACTCAGCAAGCTTTGCGATATCGCTCGGAGAATAGAAAAACGAGATACTACTCCCGAGACTGAACAAAATAGAAAAGACTACGCCCAGACAAAGCAATAAGCCTGATAGTAGGAGTGTTAGTCTTTTCCATTTAGATAGGCGCATATCACACTCTTTCTATCTGGATCTCTATCAAGGGAATCTTATTTTTATAGATCAAAGAATTGCGCACAATTTTCCGAGTTGCTTTGGTAATGGTCTTGAAATCTACATTCCTCTCAGACCTCAAATCCTTCTCTATTGCAACCAATGCATTTTCTTTCCAACCACCGGTTTCGCTGTAACCAAACGTCGCTATACTCGGTCTTCTTATAAGCCTCATCTTCTTGTTCATAATCAGAACTACGAGGATCATGCCAGCTGACTGCAATTTTTTCCGAGTCTTTATAAGGTGACTATCAGGATGCTGTAGTTCCTCGTTATCAACACACCAGAATCCCACATCAGTTTTGCCGATTTTTTGTGCACCTCCAGCCTTGGAAATTTCGATAATATCCCCATCAGCCGCGACTAGAGAATTTTTGACTCCACACTTCTCAGCGAATTTCGCGTGTTCATAAAGATGCAAATTCTCTCCATGAACTGGAATAACTGTATTTGGTTTTAGGAGCTGGTACATCTGCTTCAACTCATCCCGATACGGATGACCGGAAACGTGTACTGTGTGCGTTCTCTCAGTGATAACACTAACATGCATAGCGATAAAACGATTGATCATCTTTGCAATGCGTTTTTCATTGCCTGGAATCATCTTGGAAGAGAAGATTACCGTATCACCTTCTTTGAGTGTGAGAGCGGTATGCGTTCCAAGAGATAACCTGTTCACTGAAGCAAGTTCATCACCCTGACATCCTGTTGAGAGTACAATTAACTTTTCGCGTTTACCCTTATAGTGTTCCAATCCAACTGCATCTAGGTAGTTTAGATCGTTCAGGTAACCAGTTTCCTTTGCAGCAGAGATCACAGAAAGCAGAGATCTACCAAGAACAACTACGGTTTTTCCGAGCTCATTTGCTATTCTAGTAATTGTCTCTATTCTGCCTATGTTGGAAGAGAAGAGCGTTACGACACACGCACCTTTAGCTTCTGAAATGCTTTCCTTTAGTGGCGCGTGCAGAACTGATTCGGACTTAGATCTCCCTTCAGAAAAGACATTCGTGGAATCGCATATCATGGCCAGCACACCCTTCTCCCGGAGTTCCTCAAGTCTTGCAAAGTCTGACGCTTCACCTACTACAGGATCGTCATCTATTTTCCAGTCCCCGCTGTGGAAAACCACACCCTCTTCTGTATGGATAGCTATTGCACTCATTTCCGGGACCGAGTGCGTCAGGTTGACAAATTCGAGGACGAATTCACCTAAATTGAGTACCACTCCAGGCTCCACGACATGGATCGGAAAGTGTACTTTATTATATCCAATTTTCTTTACTATGAAGTTTGCAGTAAACTGAGTCGTATAGACGGGTGCGCCTAATTTGTCCCACAAATACGGGAGAGCACCACAATGGTCCTCATGGGCGTGAGTGATAATTATTCCCAATAGATCGTCTTTTCGCTGTTCAATGAAACTTACGTCTGCAACAATAATATCTATCCCAGGTAGATCAGCATCAGCGAAGCCTGCACCGCAGTCTATCATGATCCATTTATCCCTGTACTTATACAGGCTGACGTTCATCCCTATTTCACCGGTTCCCCCAAGGGGTAAAAAACACAAACTACTATCTGTCATCGCTTAATAACCAATACTTATTTTCCATAAAATTGCATCCAAGCAACCCCCATCCAAAACACCGATACTCTTTTGTATGTCCCAATTCAGTAAGCGACTTCCTATAACTGGGGGCGCTGATTACGTAAAGTTGATGTTTCCCTTCCTGTACACGGTACCTATATACCCTTCAGGGACAATAAGAAAAGCAAAAACCTTTAAACTATTTCTAGATGGAAAGATTATAACAAAATCTATCGAAATTGCACACAGCCTATTTTCGCAGGGTGTCTACTACTGAATGATAATTCACCTTCTGGAAAGTATCTGCATAATTTAACACCTTTACTCATCAGTGATGAACCATCCCACTGTGATCACTGAGATTACACTGCGTTTAATACGTGATCCAGCAACACTAAAAACACCTATAATTTGCTGCTATACTCTTATCATCTGAAATTTCCTCTGATTTCGAAATAGGTCATAGCACAACATGGAGATACCTGAATTTAAAAGCACAAAGAATCTTTATATAAAGACCTATGGCTGTCAGATGAACGTCTACGATTCTGAAATGATTGAAAAAATCGTTGGTCAGATGGGCTTCAGGACGGTAGAAACAGCTGAAGATGCAGATTTAGTAATCCTAAACACCTGCCATATAAGAGAGAAAGCTGCAGAAAAGATTTACTCCGAGCTTGGGAAACTAAGAGCGCTCGAAAAAAGGAAGCAAAAAAAAATCATGACGGTCGTCGCTGGCTGTGTTGCGCAAGCAGAGGGCGATGAAATAATTAAAAGAGCAAGAAACGTCGATATAGTAGTCGGACCTCAAAGTCTCCACACACTACCTGAACTGATAGCAAGAGTCGAGAGGAAATCGAGCAAGGAGGTGAGATTAGAATTCCACCCGATAGAGAAATTCGATTACTTATCTGGAGAAATCACAAAAGATGAAGCGTGTCAGTACTCAGCTTTCCTATCGATACAGGAAGGCTGCGATAAATTCTGTTCATTCTGTGTTGTACCATACACACGTGGAAGTGAATATTCAAGGACAGTTGAGGCAGTGTATCGTGAAGCCCTAGCGCTCACAGCAAATGGTGTTAAAGAAATCACCCTACTTGGACAGAATGTGAATGGCTATCACGGCAGCTTAGATGCCGGAGAATACACTATGAATCTGGGGCAACTCATTTCCCGGATAGCAAATATTCCATCATTGTTAAGAATACGATACACAACATCTCATCCAGTTGACATGCATGACGAACTCTATGAAGCTCACGCTAAAGAAAGCAAATTGATGCCCTTTATACATTTGCCCGTACAGTCAGGGTCGGATAGGGTATTGAAGAGAATGAATAGGAAGTACACCGCATCAACGTATCTCGAGATTGTTCAACGGCTGAAAAAAGCAAGAGACGATATCGCATTCTCCTCAGATTTCATTGTTGGCTTCCCTGGAGAAAGTGATGATGACTTCCAACAAACACTTGAGCTCGTAAAACAAGTAGAATACGCACAATGTTATAGCTTTAAATACAGCCCCAGACCTGGTACTCCGGGAGCCGGATACCCACAGATCGATGAGAAGATCAAAGATATGAGGTTGCAAAAATTACAGGCATTACTCAGAGAAAAACAACTGCTATTCAACCAAAAAATGATCGGTAAAACGGTTAAGGTGCTATTTGATAAGAAAAACACAGATCAGATTTCAGGTAGAACTGAATACATGCAACCAGTATACTCAGATGATGCTAGCTTGTTTGGCAAAATGGTCACGATGGAAGTCAAAGATGCCTCAGCATTTACCCTGAAATGTATCCCAGTAGGAATTATTTAACAATGTATTTTCGTGGCAATTCGGATTCTGTTTGACTTGTATCTCAAGGTCCTGTATTGTACATTTACCTTTTCTCAACTAGTGTCGATTTCCAGTTGCGTCCCCGGATAGCTGGGAGTGATTTGCAACTGAATTCACTGAAGCTGCTGACGAATTGAGTCCCATACGTTTGCCATCGATAACGATTTCAGTTAGAGTTAGATGGAGATTCCTCTATGGAGAGGTGGCCGAGAGGCTGAAGGCGGCGGTTTGCTAAACCGTTATACGATTAATAGTCGTATCGAGGGTTCGAATCCCTCCCTCTCCGTTTTGCGTGCGTTTGGGATTTGTAGCATGACGAGCGCTAAACACGGAGCTCTTTTTTACCGCGCATCTTTGGAAGGGGGTATTTGAGCAGCTCACCAGATAGACGTGTATCTAGAAGATTACGGCATAACCCTGTGAAGATTCCCGGGTATCAATTAACCCCGCATTGATTTGGATAGCTCTATATTGCTAGCTTTGCGAGAATAATCACGATAAACCACACAGCAAGAGTACAAAGAAACCTATAGGAATGTCGCTATTCCCCTCAGGAAGAAGCCCAACACTGGGTATATTAAGTACTAGAACAGAGCACACAGGACTTTCTAGTAGAGCTTACACAAGAACCAACCTGAAGGGTCCACAGAAAGAACTCAGCCTCTCCTGCTAAAGGAACTAAAAAGCTTCCTAGAGTATCGACCTCAGAACAGACCCACATTGTAAAGATCCCCCATTCCACGCAGGAGCGGGAGTGGGAAAAAAGCAACCGAGCAGAAGTGGCGCTATCTCTTGGAAAACTGGAAACTCTTACGAGCTTTCTTTTTACCGTATTTTTTACGCTCAACTATTCGGGAATCACGAACTAAAAGGGAATTTTTCTTGAGCGGCTCTCTGAAACCTGGATTAAAATTCTGTAATGCCCTACTAAGCCCCAATCTAAGTGCTCCAGCTTGACCCGAAACTCCTCCACCCTTGATGGTTGCAAATACATCAAATTTGCCAGCTACATCGCAGACACGCAAGGGGGAGCAGACATCCTGACAAAGATACTGGTGCTCAAGATGAGAGTAGAGATCCGGCTTGCCATTAACACGAAAAAGACCAGTACCAGCCTTGATCCACACCCTAGCTACAGCAGTTTTCCTGCGACCTGTACCATATGCTCTACCCTGCCTATCTACTACTGGGAGCCTTTTTACCTGATTATCACTATTTAGCACATCTACCTCTTATTTTTTCTATTCATTGATGCAAAATCTACCACCTGCGGATTCTGGGCCTCATGCTTATGCTCAGGGCCTGCATACACATAAAGATTCTTGAATCTTCTCCGAGCCATCGGACCATCATCCAACATCCTTTTCACAGCAAGCCTGACGACCTCACAGGGCTTTTTACCATCCAATAACTTTCTAGGTGTCGTACTTTTTAAACCTCCAGGATACCCGGTATGCCTGTAGTAGACCTTGTTTAACATTTTAGTCCCGGAAAACTTGACCTTAGAAGCATTTAATATGATGACATTATCTCCACAATCCATGTGCGGGGTATACGCCACTTTTGTCTTGCCACGCAAAACAGTTGAAACGAAAGCAGCAAGTCTACCGACAACAGCATCAGTCGCATCGATGACGACCCACTTTTTATCCGCCTGTCCTTGCTTCAAAAACGAAGTACTCATAAAGCCAATTTATATTTCAAAAACACTACTCGATCACTACCCACGTCCACCGGAACCTTTCTCTTTACCAAGGGAGTCCTCCTGATCAACAGAAGCCTCAGAACCAACCAGACCGGTGAATGAGTCACTACCCTCTTCAGTAAACTTCCAATCATCCTTGAAGGTTTTCGAATAACTTCTAAGTGAGGCGAACACTTCGCCTGGGATGGCCGCATTAAGTGAGCTATCTAGATAGCTAAGGGTAGAATAAGCCTTGGCACTTTTCAACCACGTCGGAAGATAGTACCCAGGTTTTTGTTCAAGGTCCTTTTCCTCATCACCATTTAGAGAATAATAGAAAATATTCAATACTGCAAATATCAAGTAACAGTATACTACCCCTCTAAGAGCTCCGCAAAGGAGTCCTAAGACTCTATCTGTAGGTCCGAGTCTTATCGGCGACACGAGGTACATGATCCAACTATTCAGAAGACCGAGGACAACAACGCTGATTATGAAAAGCGCTATCCATGAAAGCGGTGTAACAACAGGTCCTGACGAAACATTAAAGAACTCCAAGAAAATATTGCCATTGTGATAAGTTATCATCGCGGAAATGACAATCACCGCAGCACTGAAAATTTCTTTAATAGATCCACGCAACATACCAACAAGGATCGTGAGTAGAAAAACGAATAATAATACTAAATCAAACATTTAATTTTCCCTATCTCTTTTTCTCTGAACCATAAATATACAGGAAAACAACAATAGACTCACGGAATACACTACCCACCTCGGCATCTGTGGTTGGGATACCATAATTTCAGAGATTTTCATAGTGCTATCTAACTTAGTACACCGACTTACCGGGCTATGACTCACCGAAAGAATGTCCAGTACATTTTCGTCGTGATCATAATCAGTGACAATACCACAGGCGCGGAGTTGCTCATCTATTGTCCCCGATGTTTTATTGTCTATATTGAACTTTGTAATTTCAGGATTACCAAAGAAGTCCTTATCGTTGAGGACTATTCTCAATCTTTTGGAATCATTGAAGTGAGATAGAATCGCACTATTCATTTCAAGGTTCGAAAATTCCTTTGTAACAAGCTCAACGAAAACTGAAGGAGTCATTAATGCAATTCCAGTGAGGAAAAGAATTATAGACTCATAAAATTTACTTCTAACTATCAAATATCCCTGTGATCCTGCAGTGATTGCTATAATTCCAATCACAGAGAAAACTATCACCTGTATCAAATGGGCTACACCTTCAATATTGAATCCAAGTATTTGAGGATTCAGAACAAACAAAAAGGGAAGCAACATCGTTCTGATATTGTAGAAAAAGGCTTGGACACCGGTCATAATTGCATTACCCCCTGCTATAGCAGCAGCGGCATAGGAGGCAAGACCAACCGGAGGCGTCACATCGGCCATCAAACCGAAGTAGAACACAAAGAGGTGTATGGAGAATAGAGGTATGTCGATACCATTTTTCTTAGTGATGTGGAGGAGTACAGGCACCATCAATGTAGATACAATGATGTAGCAAGCAGTAGTCGGCATACCCATACCCAGCACCATACACATGAATGCCGTGAGGAACAGAGTGACTAGTAGGTTCCCGTTAGACACAGAATCCAGGACTCCACCAATTTTCAATCCGACACCGGTCAAAGAGACAGATCCAACGATTATACCAGCAGCTGCTGTAGCGACTGCTACGACCGTCATATTTTTTGAGCTCATTATCATCGCATCGATACACTTCATGCAACCACTCTTTATGAGTGAACAAAAAGCGAATCGACATTCAAAAAATCCCAGAATGACCTCTTTGGTAAACAGTTCGAACAAAAGGAACAATATCGTCCAATAAGCAGAAAGTGCTGGAGACATGTGTTCCACAAGTAGACACCAGATCAGGATCACCAGTGGCATGAAATGATGTAAACCGGTCCTAAGCTTAAAAGATACAGTAGACTTATCAAGAGAAGGATTATTTTTTAGGGTATTCTGATACCATAATAGGGCGACGTAAATGAAACAACAGAGGCCACCTATTACAAGAGGTCCATAAGTACCTGAAATATTTTTCAGTCCCGAAAATACCATAAACCCCTCTATGAGGGCATAAATTCCGGAGAAGCAGAGTGCTATAACCGAAAAAGCAAGCAGCATACGCAATATAACGCTGCTGATACCACCTGAGCCTCCTTCCGAAACCACGACAACAGGCGCATTAAGTTTACAGGCCTCGATATGTACAATGTATAAAAGGGCTATATATACCAACACCGCTGGCAAAAAGGCATGTTTAACAACTTCGATGTACGGTATTGATAAATATTCGGCCATCAGGAATGCTGCGGCACCCATGACTGGCGGCATGATTTGACCATTTATTCCTGCGGAGACCTCAATAGCGGCAGCTTTCTCAGGACTGAAGCCCATTTTTTTCATCATTGGGATTGTCAAAGAACCAACCGTGATAGTATTAGCAATTGATGATCCGGAAATCATACCCATGAGTCCTGATGAAACCACCGCAGCTTTAGCTGGACCTCCTCTAAATCTGTTCAAGAGCAGGAAGGACAGTTCAATGAAAAAATGACCTGCTCCCGTTTTTTCGAGCAGCGCACCGAAAAGTACGTACAGAAATACAAAATCCACGGATACAGCAATCGCAGTTCCGAATACACCTTCCGTGGAGAACCACTGGTGCGATGCAATCGCGGATAACATGTAATCCTTGTGCACAACCAGATCTGGCATAATCTCACCAAACCTCGAATAGAACAGTGAAACTAATACTACAATCACGACAGCACTGCCGACTGTCCTACGTGCAGCTTCGAGTAGGACACATATACCACACACTGCTACCAATACATCCATCGTAGTTGGCATACCCAATCTCAAAGAGATCTGTCTATAAGAGAAGACTAAATAGAACGTTGCAAAGACGCCAACGCCACTCAGGAGCCAATCTGGTAGTGGTATATACTTCTTCGCTGAACTCGAAAAAGCTGGAAACATGGATAAGGCAAGGAACAATCCAAAAGCCAGATGTATAGAACGTATCTGAAAATCATTTAAGATGAATGCATTCGAGCCGATAAACTCGGCAAAATGAAACTGCATTGGAGATGCAATCCAGATTTGAAGTAAGGCCCAGGTCAGAGCTACTGCCGAGATGAAGGAATGTAAGAAGGTCCCCTTCGGCGGTCGGGAACCAAGCTCAGACTCTGTTAAATGCTCATAATCTTCTTTCCGAACCATACGACCTAATTAAAAATAGAAACAGTCAAGAATCTTGGACCCATAAGATCCAATTTTCAGCCAACTGCCGAGTAATTTGCAGATGCGAAATCCCAATTGATCAACTGAGCCAAAAATGTAGCAACGTAGTCAGGCCTACGATTCTGGTAATCCAGATAATAGGCATGCTCCCACACATCGATGGCAAGCAGTGGAACAAAATTTTGATTAGTCAGTGGTGTTTCAGCATTCGATGTTTTGACCACTGAGAGCCTCTGGGATGCTTTATCGAAGATCAACCATGCCCAGCCGCTACCGAATTGAGTAACCGCTGCGAGACTTAATTGTTGCTTAAGCTCCTCCATGCCACCAAAATCTTTTACTATCTGCAGCATGAGCCTATCATCCGGGGAGCAAGCACTCGCAGGTGGACGCATGGAATTCCAATAAAAGGTGTGATTCCAAACTTGTGCGGCATTATTGAAAATTGCCTCTTTCCCCTGTTTGTTCCAGGTATTACGAATCACGCAGAGCAATGTATCACCTACGTCGTCACTTTCTACTAATAACTCGTTCACCTTGTTCACATAACCTGCGTGGTGCTTATCATAGTGGAAACCCAATGTCTTCTCTGAAATAAGTGGTTCTAGGGCATCCTTGTGATAAGGTAGTTCAGGCAGAATAATTTTTATCGCGGATCTCATTAACTAATAAAGCAAAGCACTGCCCAAGATGTTAGCACTTAGAAGGAGATTTTGCAAAAGTCGGACAAGTATAGGAGAATACATAGACATGCGAGTTCTTTTATTTCAAGAGATGATTTCTTGGGTTCTAGTACGGTTCGCGTCAACAGAGTTCTAAAAATCCAAGGAATCAAAGTGGCACTCTATGAACATCTTATCAATCGACTCATCAAAGGAAGGAAAGTTCTCAATTGCGATACTGAAAAATGGAAGTATATGTTTTTCGAAAACAGTAGAAGCCAGATTATCTGAGAAACTCTTTCATGTACTCAATCCCCTCAGGGAAGAGATATTAACGGAAATTAACATACTAGCAATCAATACGGGTCCAGGCAGTTACACTGGTGTCAGAGCAGGAATTGCGGTGTTAAATGGAATGTCGATAGGAGCTAGAAAGCAACTGATAGGATTTGATGCATTCACAGTACTTCTATCCAAGTTCAGACGCGATTATTGCAGCTTTACAACCAATGACCAGGAAATAGCCGTATTGCTGAAAGGTTATAATGATTCCTTTTTTTACTTACAGAAATTCGAAAAAAATTCTAAAAAAAAGACGAATCCTACCAGGATATCAGTAGAATTTCTCACAGATCTCAAGGGATGCACAATCATAAGCGATACCGCTGGCTACGGCTATGTGTATGAAACTTCAGCTGAAGATATATCACTACTAGCTTCTGATCCTGAAGCATGTAGAGGAGCTGATTACCTGACCTCACCTTTGTACGTACAAGTCTGAATTCTTCTTGTTTTCGTCAAATGGAAACGCTGAGAATATCTTCAACACTGTCTCCAGAGTGGGCGACCCAATATCCGGTTATCACAACCATTCTTATTCAGAGCACGACTTCCTGATAGTTCAGACTTCAAAGACTTAGAGAAGTCCCTTAGATACACTGATTTCACTCTACACTAACAGACCCACCTTTTTAGACCTTCCCAATTCACAATCTCACTCACAGATGAGCATCATCTTTCAGGATTGCGGTATTCCATGACATTTATAAAAATCTTAATCGTGTTCAAAACTACGGATAATCTTTTAATTAAATATACGAAAAGAGAATTCATAATGCAGTTTATTTTAGCAATATTTAATAAGTGTTAAGAGTGTTCCATTGCCATAATTCCTATTGTATGATCTACTGAGCCTTCGGTTCGGTTCGTGGAGTGCTCTCAACTGTTGTTCCTTCTGTAGTTGTGTTTATTTTCCGCTCATACAATCCTTGATATGTAAAATCATTGATCTGAGGTGGGGTGGTTGACTTTGGTTATTTATTTTTAGTTGTCATCTAAGTTTTTGATATGAAAAACACTCTTGCCTGGTTAGTAGCCACGTTGTTTTTTACGTACCAATATATTCTACGTGTCTTACCTAACATAGTGGTTGATGATGTAATACAAAGGTTCAGTATTTCATCAGCGGTCGTAGGTCAAGTAACGGGGCTATATTATGTTGCATATACGCTACTGCATATCCCTATAGGGATAATGTTAGATCGCATGGCTCCAAGAAAGGTGATCTTTGTTGGAGCTTTGTTAGTAGTCTTATCAATGGTGCCGTTGGTTTATACATCTTCTGTGACGCTTTTGGTAATCGGGAAGCTACTTTTGGGAGGTGCATCTTCCGTTGGAGTGCTAGGACTTCTTAGGGTCGTGAGGAGCTCTTTCCCTGCAGAGAAATTTTCCCTTATTTTTGGTATCTCGATTTTCATCGCGCTCATAGGGGCTATGTATGGCGGACAACCATTGGGTTACTGTATACACACCTTCGGTTGGTACACTACCTTCACCACAATTTTAATTGTCGGTTTAGTAATTGCATTCTCTGCATATTTATTTATCCCGGATAAGTGTAGCACTTCCAAGGCACCTCCTGTAAAAGAAACGCTATCGGAGCTCTTCTCACTCAGAAGATGGCTGGTTATTTCGCTCATAGGTGGTCTGATGGTAGGACCATTACAAGGTTTTGCGGATGGCTGGGCAACTAAGTTTTTCAGTGTTGTCTATCCTGGAATTGGCGCTTCCATGGCTGGCTTTCTACCATCCCTAATACTGCTGGGATTGGCTTTTGGAGCACCATTGCTAGGTCTAATAACTGTGCGATTCGGCAGGTATTACACAATCTTAACGGCGTGCTCGTTCCTGATGTTTGTTGGATTCCAGTTGATGTTCACAGGACAAGTATCCTTGAACTTCTTGTTTGTAATACTAGTCGTTGTAGGCGCTGCATCATCCTACCAAACGCTTGTAATACATCTGGCATCCTCAATGGTGCCTGATAGATGTATGGGTACAGCCGCAGCCTGTGCGAATATGATTATAATGGCTTTTGGCTATTTTTTCCATGCAACAATAGGAATGCTTGTTGGAAATGGTATTGCAGATCCAGTAAGAATCATTACCGGACTCTCAGTTATCAAATACTGTCTAGCAGTTTCCACTCTTGCTTTGCCGTTGTTCTACAAGCTCTGTGTAGCCGGAAGAAAGTAGTTGATCCCGGTTTTTTGGCAATCGTTCCTCTGAGTCCGCATTGATTCAGGGGGACGGAATGAGACTTATTTACTCTGCCGGTTGTCATAAATGCAGATTTGCGTCTCAGGATACACAATTGCTAGTCCCGTATTTTTCGCGGTTTCGAAAATATCAAGCAGCACCTGTTGCCTGACAGCAGAGAATTCTACCCAGGCCGTTGCTGTTGTGTACACAATCAATCTGATTTCAACGATACTACTGCCAATCTTAATCACATCAAAGCTTCCGGGAAAACGCTGATCAAACAACTTACTATCTACCAGGAATGCTTTAACCTTGTCCGTAAAATCCGGAATCATTGCATGATCCTTGAACTCGAATTTAAGAGTCTCAGAAATGCGTCTAGCAAGCATCTCACTTTCATTCTGAATTATGATCGTAGAGATTATGGAATTTGGAATATACACAGGTTGCTTTTCAAGCGTAATTACCCTAGTGATTCTCCAAGTAATCTTATCTACTACGCCTCTGATATCCTTATCCCTGGACGAGATGAGATCTCCTACCTTAAATGGCCGATCTAAGACAATTGTTATGAATCCAAAGAAATTTGCGAATAAATCCTTAGATGCCAAACCAAGCACGATTCCTCCAATTCCACCAACCGCCAGTATTCCACTAACATTCACGCCTAATTTATCCAGGATCATTAATCCCACTATTAGCAGCAGGAGAATCTGAGTGATCGTGCCTAATATACTTGCAGTAAAAGAACTGAAATCATCCTTCATTACATAGTGGCGCTCCGTAGTCTCAATAATTTTGAACAGTGCCCAGGCTACACATCCAATTAGAGTAATCTCTACGACCACTACCAGGAAAGTAGAGTTCATTGCAGCATCGAAACTTTTTAAAAATATCAGAAATCCTGTGCTAACCACAACAGCAAAGCCAGGATACCTAGTGTTCCTGAGAAGTGCAAAAAGAAGACTCTGATCCGATTGTAGGCGCATCTTTGAACGTACTATCGTGTCATACAACAGAACTGCCAAGACTAGCCCTATAGCTACACAGATTCCTTTATACATCGTCACAAAGTGACCTATAAGTTCCAGATATTGCATGAATCGCACATCGTATATATTGACACTTTTCCCGTATTCATAATACCATTGACCGTCGGGTTTCTCAGGTTGTTTAACACTGAAGTTCTTCTTCTGATAACTTAACACCGGAATCCCTTTTTTAATACTGTCGGGGGTGTAGCTCAGTTGGTTAGAGTGCTGGTCTGTCACGCCGGAGGTCGCGAGTTCGAGTCTCGTCATCCCCGCCACTTTGTTCGCGTAGTTTTTACTACTGGTAGGCTTTCCACCTTCTCTTGTGCTGCAGTTGGTGATGGCGCGTTGTTCCTGGATTGTTGATGTCTCCCTTCCGCGCAGATTTGTTTATCTGCTGTAGAAACGTGCTCTCTGGCCTTTTTCATCCTTTCTTTACAAATTTTTATGTTGCAGTCAGTATAGAGTCGCTATTACTAATCACTTAGCCAACGCTTACATCGCTGGTTTACATTCAGCAGATTTCTACTGTTCTGCTATACCCATGTTAAGCTTATTCTGCAGGTTGATCATTTTTTAACATGTAATTTACTAGTACCCTAAGAACTCAGCTTGACCTATAATACCAGCATTCACTTGAACTCATCCCTAGATGCAGGAACTACAACTTAAACAAGAACTGCTCCATGCATATTTGATCATCGCTTATATGAGAATGGATGATCTTACATACACACATATTACAGCGCGCCCGAAAAACGCAGATTTTTTCTATATTCTTAGGTTTGGCAAGCTATTTGCTCGGGCAACTATTCAAGATTTAATAAAAGTCAGCTTGGATGGCGAAATACTTGAAGGTAAAGAACATACATACAACAAGACTGCGTATATCATCCATGGCTCAATATATAAAACACGGAAAGATGTAAACGCAATATATCATCTACATACACACGCAAGCATTGCCGTATCAGTTATGAAATGCGGTCTTCTGCCACTATCACAGTTTGCAATGCCATTCTTCGAGAATATTGCATATCATGAATACACTTCATTACTTTTGAACGCATCGTCTCAGGGCGAAAGTTTAGCAAAAGATCTGGGAAGCAAGAAAGCTATGTTAATGCGTTCACACGGTTTACTTACTTGTGGAAACAACCTAAAAGAGGCATTCTTTTATATAAGATTCTTAGAACAGGCCTGTAAAATACAAGTTGATATTCTGTCCACAAAACAGGAGTATATAGTACCAAAACCAGAGATATGTAGGAAAGCACGCGAAGATATGTTGGGATTCGAAGAAAGCCTTGGCGGACGTGATTGGAATGCGCTTTTAGAGGTATTACAAGAAGAAATATTTTAAATAATTGAGGCATGTCTTCAGTGTTGACGTTTGCGCATAAGTTCCCGATCACGATTGCTCATGCCAAAGGTGTACATCTTTTCGATACGTTGGGGAAGAAATATCTCGATCTTACAAGTGGCATTGCGACGGTGAATTTTGGACACTGCAACGAGCACATAGCCTCTAAGATTTCACAACAGCTATACAGACTGTGGCACTGCTCGAACCTTTTTTCAAATGAGCTCCAAGAACAAGCTGCGGAGAGATTAGTAAATGCTACCAGTTTCGGGGAAAAGATTTTCTTTTGTTCATCGGGTCTGGAAGCAATAGAAGCCGCAGTTAAATTCATAAGAAGGTACTTCCATGAAACTGGGCATACAGGAAAAACAGAGATTATAACGTTAAAGAATGGATTCCATGGAAGAAGCATCACTGGCATCTCAGCTGGAGGAACAGAAGCAGCAAGGAGGGGATTTGCACCATTACTGGAGGGGTTCACTCAAGTAGAAGCTAACGACACTGATGTATTACATACCGCAGTGAGTCACAGAACTGCTGCTGTGATATTAGAACTCATACAATCTGAAGGCGGAGTACATGAAATAACGCAAGAGTATGTAAACGAACTCAATGAACTTAGAGAAAAATTCAATTTCCTGCTGTGTTTCGATGAGATACAAACCGGTTTCGGAAGAATTGGAAAGTTGTTTCACTATGAAAATCTGAGAGTGGAACCCGACCTTCTCACATGCGCAAAGGGAATGGGTAACGGGTTTCCAGTTGGAGGGTGCATAGTGAATCAAAAAATTGCTGCTAATCTCCCCTTTGCCACTCACGGTGGCACTTACTCAGGGAACTCTCTAGCTATGGCTGCAGTAAATGGCGCACTTGACCTCCTGAATGAGAAATTATTCAAACATGTAGAATCGATGTCAAGTTATTTTATGGAATCTCTGCATTGCATGGCAAAACTGGTACCAGAACAAATCATAGAGATCCGTGGCAGAGGACTGTTGATCGGGGTTGAGTTAGCTACTCACATTGATAGCTGGGATTTCATGAACAAATGCCTGAAATCAGGTGTCGCTATAACACGAACATCTAAGCCACAAGTCCTCAGAATTTTACCACCCCTGATCATTACCAAGGAAGATGTAGATTTTGCAATCGAAGTACTCTATAAAAATCTAAGAGATTAGCTACCAGCCAAAGATATTGTCATTCTACATGAGGCTCTGGTTACACCTTATGAGCTACATCGCTCAATCTACCACGTGGGGGACCCCCACAGCTCCAACACTTGCGATGGCCTCATCATGCCAGTGCGACAGCTCAGACACCAGATGAAAACTAGGACAGAACTCGGCAATCTTCTATTTTGATAACTTTGCTAGGAACTCCAGTTTCAGAACCATAACTCTCAATTTTGTTCACCACTGACATTCCTTGAATCACTTTTCCAAAAACGACATGTTTCCCATCTAACCAAGGAGTGCTGACAGTAGTAATGAAGAATTGTGACCCATTAGTATTCGGCCCTCGATTCGCCATGGACACCACTCCAGGCCCAGTATGCTTAAGTTTAAAATTCTCATCAGCGAAAACACCATGATCATATATAGAATAACCACCTGTACCATTACCCCCGGTAAAGTCACCCCCCTGTATCATGAACGATGGTATTATTCTATGGAATATAGATCCTTTATAGCCAAAGCCTTTTTCACCAGTGCAAAGCTTGAGAAAGTTTTCAGAAGTCTTAGGAGCAATATCAGCTGCTAGCTCGATGTCAATCTCCCCAAGCATTTCTCCACCTGAGCTGATTTCAAGCCTCACTACAGGATTGACCTTCCTCATTTCTCTATTCATTCCACTACCATCGATACTCGACCCCTCACGATAGGATAAAACATTTTCAGAGTGTTGCAACACCTGATTCGAGTCATAAAGCGAGCATCCAAGATAGAAAAGTAGTGCAAGAAATACTGGAAGAATTACACCCTTGCTCCACATAACTCTCCGAAACTTAAGCTATCGTACATTAGTATTTGGGATTGCATAAAAAGTCATTAACGTGACCAAACAAAGGACCTAGTAGGAGAGGCTGATTCCTCTCCGTAGCCCTATATCTACGCAAAACACTTCCCTTCAAAAGGATCCGTGGAGAATCCCAAGACGTTTTGCTACTTCCTTATAGTACTTGCTCACACCTCCCATATCCCTCCTGAAACGATCTTTATCCATTTTCTCCTTTGTCTCGGAATCCCAGAAGCGACAAGTATCAGGACTTATCTCGTCAATAAGGATAATCTGGTCATCATGAAAACCAAACTCCAATTTGAGGTCTACAAGTGTAATCCCAGCAGAAGATAAAGCACCACTGAGGAAATCGTTTATTCTCCACGCCATGATCTTTATCTCCTCAATTTCGAATTGACGCAACCAGTTAAATGTGATGATGTGATCATCAGTGACCATAGGATCTCCTAGTTTATCATTCTTCAGGTACATCTCTATAAGGGGACTCTCAAGGATTATTCCTTCTTCCATACCCAATCTTTTTGCTAGACCTCCAGCAACGATATTGCGTACAACAACTTCGAACGGAATCAGTTCAGCTTTTTTCACGAGCTGCTCCTTCATGTTCAAGACTTTGATAAAGTGCGTTCTGATTCCTATATTCTGTAGGTTCTGCATGAAAAAAGCAGAGATGTAATTGTTTATCACACCTTTGCCAGGAATTACAGCCCTCTTTTCGTTATTATTTGCTGTGATATCGTCCTTGAAGTGCTGAGTGACGAGGTTGGGATTATCTGGAAAGCTAAATAATATCTTAGCCTTTCCTTCATATAGTTTTTTTCTTTCTCTCATTGATGCTGCTCTACCGTCCAAGACCTAGAAAGGTATTAGCATTATACCACAAACCATGCAGAAAAGAGTCCATCACCGTGACTTGCGAACAAGATGGGCAAGCCAGAATGGCTTTATAACATTCATATCATCGAGGAATGCTTAAGTTCATTCTGGACACAGGCGAAATTATTGGCTGAATCGTGACTATACCTGTGCCCCTTGCGGGATAAGAATATAATCCATTTACGGATACTACTAAATTCTCAAGTGAATGTTCACGCGGTTTATATGCAGATTATCGGTCAGCTAGATCAATGAGATCTCTATTGCAACTAATAAATTGATATGTTAGCTTCGGTTGGAGGCTGGGCGCACGGGTGTTCAAGGGGATAATAGAAGCGGTTGGAGCGATTACAAAGTTGCTCATAAAAGATAATCAAATATTTCTTGTAGTCAATGCACCGGAGCTCAAAGCAAAAGTAGTACCTGGATCTTCAGTAGCTTGCAATGGGGCATGCCTCACCGTGACTAGCGTTATGGATTCGTCTTTGGAATTTTATCTGTCTCCTGAGACATTTCAAAAGACCAATTTTCGCACGTTTAAAGAGGGTTCAAGGATCAACTTAGAGACCTCGATGAAAATCGGGGATACGGTAGATGGACACTTCGTACAAGGTCACGTGGACACAACTACTAAAATCACCGACATCCAACAGAGTGGGGAATCACATATGATCACATTTGCGCTGACAAAGGAAATTTCACCTTATATTGCCTACAAGGGTAGCGTCTGCATAGATGGTACATCGCTAACTGTGAATGGCGTTTCCGATGATTCCTTCAGTGTTAACATCATTCCCTACACATGGAGCAATACTATTTTCCGCTATAATGAAATCGGTGATGAAGTAAACGTGGAAAGTGACCTATTAGCACGTTATCTCAAGCGCCTATTGGATCAATCTCAACATTAAGATCTTACTATCTTCGCTCTGATTAGTCGTGGGAGTGACATCAGCTTAATCCTAGTACCAGCCTTGATTTTATATTGGTGTCGTCGTATTACTCTCTTTTACCCGTTTTCCGCAGAATTGATTGCTAGTACGATAATACTTCCATATTTAGATCCTGACGCCTTTTCTTTAGGTCCTTTCTCTGTGAAGTGGTATGCTATCGCATATGTTATTGGGATAGTTTACACCTATTTCTTTCTAGCGAGGCATAGTGGGCTGGAATCAAAAGAGCTGGACTCTTTTTTCTGCTATGGTACGTTGGGAGTCATCTTAGGGGGTAGGCTTGGGTACATACTGTTCTACAATTTGGAATACTATGTCACACATCCGTTAGAGACATTGATGGTCTGGAATGGGGGAATGTCATTTCATGGCGGTCTGATTGGGGTTTTATTAGGAATATTTCTCTTCTCGCGGCGCTATTCTCGTGCTTTTTTTTCTCTCTCAGACCTATGCGCATGCACAGCAAGTCTAGGAATCTGCTTAGGCAGGATCGCGAACTTTATAAATGCCGAACTATGTGGCAGAGCTACTCAACACAGCTGGGGTGTGGTATTTCCTAACAGTGATGGCATACCAAGACATCCGACGCAACTCTACGAAGCTATGTCCGAGGGGTTATTACTCTTCATAGTAATGCAGGTGCTACTATTCGGAACTTCTATAAAAAGAAGCAGTGGTATGTTATCTGGGATATGGATCACTCTCTACGGATTTGCGAGGATCGTCATGGAGAATTTCAGAGAACCAGATCCTCAGATTGGATACTTCTTTAGCTCAATCACTATGGGACAGATACTTTCTCTACCTTTGATATTATCTGGAATCATGATTATCCTGCTCTCCTTGAAAAAACAGAAAACCTTCCATAGATAGACTAACTCCTAGTTGCGACAATCTAAATAAAGGCACAGAGAATTTAGTAGAACAAAGTGTGGAATCAAATCCTGACCACCTTAAGGAAGGACACCGAGACACCAAGCAACAGAAATGCCATAAGTTGGTGTACTAACGCAATATCAACTGGGACTTGGAATACTAAGGTCAATACTCCGAAAAACATCTGGGCAAGCACCAAACACATCAGCAACGACACCCGCATAAACATCGACCAACTACAAAAACACGATCCAATCCAAGCCAGGAAAACCATAAAGCTCACTAGGAATCCATTCATCCTGTGCAAAAATTGCACGCAAACTGGATCACTGAACCATTCCAATCCTGTTCTTCTGAGTAACTCAGCTGGGAGAAACTCACCATTCATCAAGGGGAAAGTATTATAAACCAGACCTGCCCTCAAGCCTGCGACTAATCCACCAAGAAGAACCTGTCCACAGAGAAGGGTTATTGCAATCCCCCCTGTCACGCTCCAACCAAAAGTTGAACTTCTAATTTGCGTCACCGGAAGGAACTCATAGACCAATAACATGAACAACGCAGAAGCACAACCAAGATGCAGTGCAAGTCTGTAATGACTCACGGCTGGGACATCAATTAACCCGCTCTTTACCATGTACCAGCCAATAAATCCCTGAGCCGTCCCTAGCAGCAACACAAGAACGAGTCTCACGCACGATGCTTCCGATAAGCGCCCCTTATAGCGGAAATATAAAAAACCAGCTATGAAAACTAATCCTGTCAGCCTACCCACCAGCCTATGGACGTATTCAACTAAGTAGATAAATTTGAATTCTACATAAGAAATATCAAAATAACGAAGTTTATACTCAGGTGTATTCTTATATTTTTCGAACTCGACTAACCAATCCTCCTGCGTCAACGGAGGCACAATGCCGGTGATTGGCTTCCATTCCGTGATTGATAATCCAGATTCAGTAAGTCTAGTGAATCCACCAATGAAAACCATCGCCAATACAAGGCAGATACAGCTAGCAAGCCATCTTTCATAGGAAAGCATCTCACGAACCACTTATTTTACCTTGATAATCCCATAAATTTGTCTAAGAGGAAAGCAAGGTTCTTTTCAAAATATAGCTCTATGATTTTCCACTTACACACTGTCACCTGACTGTACTGAATGAATCTCCATTTCGGACCTATACAGATTTCCGGCTATATAAGAGGGTCACCTAAAAAGATTTCACTCGGAAAAGTTTATGGGCAATAAACAAGTACAAACAACTCTCGAAGTGATGACCAATAACATCACTGACAAATGAGGAGTCTATTGCCATCGGAGACAAAGCTGTATTAGAATTTTCATCGTCATGCTCCTATAACTGTAATTAGAAAATGAAAAGAACTTATCAGCCAAGCAAGATAGTACGCAAGAGACGACATGGATTCAGAGCACGCATGGCTACCAAGGGCGGCAGGTCTGTACTGAACAACAGAAGAAGGAAGGGTAGATACGTGTTGTGCGCCTGAAAGGCCTGAAAATTCTTTCTGGGAGGGCTTTTATACACTATCAAAGAAATAGCTCAAGCTATCGTTCTGGTGCGATCCTCCTGCTTGTTTCTCGTGGTACAGTTCCAGGGCCCACGGTTGGCTTTATCGTTACTAGGAAAGTGGGTTCAGCTGTTAGGCGAAACAAAGTTCGTAGGAAATTGCGTGCTGTTGTTGTATCTCTTTGTTCCTTGGGTCAGTTGGGTAACCGTTCCTATATTCTTGTGCCGACTCCTTCTGCAGTGTTTTCCGATTTCACGATGATCAGGGATGATGTTCTTAATTGTCTGAGAAAGGCGTCTCTTTAATTAGTTATGGATTTTTTGTTATGCGCGTCTGCAGTATTGTTGGTGGTCAGTGTCTCATGTAGCAGAAATCCAATTACTCTATGTGCGATTTGGAGTGTCAAATTTTATAGATATTTTATCTCTCCACTTAAACCAAGGTGCTGTATTTATCAACAGAGTTGTTCCGAGTACGCTTTAGAGGTTTTAAGAAATTATTCGCTACCGACGGCATTGCTTCTGATTGCAGTTCGTCTGCTGAGTTGTCATCCACTCACAAAACGTACAATTGCCCTGCTCCCACAAGAAAAGGAGGTCTCTACAGATACAAGCACGGAGAAATCAGAATACTGATAGGATATCTTTAGCTTTATTCATCTTCATCAAGTGGAGGTGGGCCTTCTTTTTTTTCCGAGCTAACTGTTCTTATCCGGCCTTTTTCAGGCTTCACCTCAGCTTTACGCGGATCTACTTTCTGCTCAGGCGCAACATCAGACTGATTCCCATGATCTGCGAAAATAGCGCTAAAAATGTTTTCCCCTTCTGTAGTAGGTATTTGGGTATCTGCAGTACTATCGCTACGAACCTCACTTACTTCGAACATCCCAGTGGCATCTTCTTCATGATGACTCGTCTCTACTGGCTCATCTTGTGCACTAATAGGAGCTTCACCCACATCACCACCAAATCCTCGGAGCACGGTTACACCACTTTCTCCTGTATCACTATCGGAAGAACCGATGAACACATTATCATGGCTATCTTGTTCCGCAGGATGAAGATGAGATTGTTCTTCACCATCAGTGCACTGGAGACTAGAACTTTCAATACTACCGAGATCTTCCACAGAGGTATCTTGACTAGTCAGTTGGTCATCCATTTCTAGATCATCAACGCGCATAGAATCCCCCTTTGGATGATCATATTCAGCGACACTATCCAGCATTAAAGATCCAAATATATCCTCTTTTTTAGCCTTATTGAGAACCCCAAATGGATCATCTTCTTTAGATGCATTCTTTTTAGAAGCCCCAGATTTTTTCTTTTCTTTCGAGATTGCTGACTCACCTAGAGTTTCCTTTTTGACACCAAGATAATAATCTTGCAATTTTTCTCTCTCACACACATAGAGTTTTTTCAGTCCCTGGAACAGATCATCATCCTTCCTTCCTGTCACATACCTATCACAGATATGCTGCGCCGGAACACGAAGAATATTTATCCCAGGAGCACTACCCAAACTCCTGTCGCCAAACACCGCACCCAGGTGATACCCCATCAGAGCTTGGGTATAGTGTATATTTTTGAACGCCATCTTCTCATAGTAATGATCATCAAGATCGGAATTCATGCCAGCGAGATAAGTCGCGCCCCGAGCTACACCACCGGCAATATCCCCAGCGACCGAGAGGGCATTCACTGCGGCTCTAGGCGCCTGCACTTCGTTTAACTTTGATGCAATCTTAGAGCCGATGTAGTCGTTCATGGAAGAAAGTTCGTCTATACCGGTACGCACTTTTCCAATCACAGGAACCTTCTCTATTAGATTAGCGACTAACATTTTCCCAGTCCTATACAGTCCACCAATACCATCAGAGGCAGCGTAAGCACCACCTATGATAGCTTGAAATGGCGAAGCACCAACTAAGGCTGCTCCAACAGATTGAACTAGATCCCTCATATGATACATAATCACTGCAAGTAGGAGCAAAATGAAAACTTCTCCAAAATCAAGTAAGCCTGAATCAGCTTCACGTAGTTGCTTTATTCTTGTCCAGTCGTAACCGGCACCTACAGGGTTCGCTAACTTACAGTTATCATCAGAAATCCCAGGATCGTAAAACGGGTAATCCTCAAACCTACAACCTCGAGTATCGTAATCAGGTGGTATGTCTATGATTTTCGCATCTTCAGTGAAGGAAACACGCTTACTGCTCCATAGCGCGCTTGAGAATGGCAAAAATTTCTGTCCAGGCGTCCAGGCGTAAACAGTACTATCGAATATACTAAAGACTCTGTTACAACAAACCGTATAACCGAGATTCCTATAGAACTGGTCTTTTACCATCGCTGAAAAGAGTGATACCAGCGTAAAGATCATTATCGCCTGAAAACAGAAACTCAGCGCCTGAGTAAACCAGTTATCGAAAGTGTGTTTCAATTGCCCGAAGAGCATGCCCAAGAAAAGTATTGGCATCAAAACAATCAACACTGAGAGACCAACAAGTGCTGTCATATATACAACAAACGCATATGCTACCAGTATCACGTAAATAACCAGTACAAAGAAAAGGATCAACCACCAGAATACTCCCAATGGATATGCAAGTAGTATGGCTCTTACCTTTGTTGAGACAAGCACTTCGAACAGTGTATTTACTGTGCGATCAAGGAATGCAAAAGGCTGATCTGGCTGATAGCTGCCTCCAGTGTGTGAATTCACTACTGCAATCACTTCATTTAGGCCATCTATAAAAAGCCTGAACAGATTGTTGTAGAAAAAATCCCAACTACTCGGAGAAATAAGTTGCAAGATAATCGCCATTTGTAGAACCTTAACAAGCAATTCACTCGCTGGATGTTCTGACATTCCGAGCAAGAACTTCAAGCCCATCAGCACGATCACTAGGACTATCAGTGCTTTTACTAATCCGATGTAGTCATTATTTGAAGTGATGGTGTTGTATATTGCCTTATTTTGTTCAGTCAGCAACTTTTGGAGCGTGGACCGTACACTCTCGAAGAACTGGGTATGTGTCCTCGGATCGATGACACCAGTACGGAACTCAAGAGAATAACCTCCTACATTGTTCTGATAGATTCTATCCAGTATTTTGTAATAAATTCTCCAACCAGACTCTATCTTCAGCTGCGTACAATCACTCATGGGAACCGTATCTATTTTAATAGAGTCACCTGTGTATCCAACATGCATTACTGGTGATTTTGGGTGAGTAATAGAACTAAAAGAAGTATTTGGATCTTCATCGCCATTGCGCTTGAAAAGTAGATACAGTCCATGACCTTTTTCCAATATACATCCACTTCTCGAAAACTTTTTCTCTATTTTTTCTCCCTTTATAAAACAGCCAGCGAAATAATCAGTAGAACTTACTTCTTCAAATGTACACGCTTCTTGTGGGAAAATTCTTTGCAGCAATCCACTTGCTCTCTTGAGAGCTTCTAAATCTAGTTCACCACAACGAAAAACACTCTCAACATCACTTTTGGAAACCCGCAGAGAGCTAGATTCAGGCATAAAAGCCCACTTTCCTCTAACAACTAAGTCTATTGTCTCACCAGAAGTAACATATCCTGAATCCTTCCAACGTAATACTTGCTCTTTCGCGGAAGGTACTTCGAGACCGAGTCTTGCTAAGTCTGATCTTAAGAAGTCGCTATCTTTCTCAAAAAAGGCAGCTGACCTTCCCTTTGGTATTCCAAAATCGTCCGCAGCTATACACCTAGGACACTCTTGCTCACAGTGATCACATCCGGAGAACGTAAAAACCACGAACATCAATATGAGGAGAAGCCTCACTAACGGAGAAAACTTATGTAAAATGCTATTTACCTTCATCGTCACCGTCGCCCTCTTGACTATCTTTTTGCGGATTCTCGGTACTTTCTGCTCCCTGTACTGGATCACCAGACTCGTAAATAGGATTTTCTACCATACCTTCCCCGGTCTTAGGTTTATCTACAGTAGCATAGATAGGCTCCTCTTGACCTTCGGCACCTCGTAGCGAGTAAGGATTCTCGGTACTTTCTGCTCCCTGTACTGGATCACCAGACTCGTAAATAGGATTTTCTACCATACCTTCCCCGGTCTTAGGTTTATCTACAGTAGCATAGATAGGCTCCTCTTGACCTTCGGCACCTCGTAGCGAGTAAGGATTCTCGGTACTTTCTGCTCCCTGTACTGGATCACCAGACTCGTAAATAGGATTTTCTACCATACCTTCCCCGGTCTTAGGTTTATCTACAGTAGCATAGATAGGCTCCTCTTGACCTTCGGCACCTCGTAGCGAGTAAGGATTCTCGGTACTTTCTGCTCCCTGTACTGGATCACCAGACTCGTAAATAGGATTTTCTACCATACCTTCCCCGGTCTTAGGTTTATCTACAGTAGCATAGATAGGCTCCTCTTGACCTTCGGCACCTCGTAGCGAGTAAGGATTCTCGGTACTTTCTGCTCCCTGTACTGGATCACCAGACTCGTAAATAGGATTTTCTATTGTTTTCCCTTTGTCTGCTGCCTCTAATTTGACATCGGGTTTTCCCTCGACATCTTTCCTAGGGACACCATCTGCACCGTCATTATCGGGAGCTTTATTATCGACTTGACCTACTTTCCCTGGTTCCACTGCTTTTAATTCAATATTGCGTTTACTACGTGCATAACCACCAACTGCTCGTTTTATCTCAGACTGCGTCGCATCGTCCATGCCAACGACAGATAACATCGCTTGGTAAGCTTGATGCCCAGCATCAGAAGGACTGCCACCACCTGCACTTCCAGTGTAACCCATCATTGTATTAGTGATCATGTCCACCATGGAATCAGTAATTTTAAGGAAACTCTTCATTGCATGCGCAACTAGGAGAAAGACAATCACTACAATAAATGATAATGGTAAGCCCATAAAATGGGTCCTAGCTTCACCTGTAACCAGTGGAACCCGGCCTTCTATCATCATTTCAGCATCAAACCCTAAGGGTACAAGGCTCCTAATAATACACAAGTCATCCCCGAATATATCTGTTGAAAGTATGCATCCAGGACAAACGCCAAAATTATTAATACCATATAAAGCTGCCATCATTATCGCATTTAAGAGCGCCAGAGTCCCAAAGATGAAAATTGGACGCAAAGCAAAAGAAATCAACATTTTCAACCAACCCTCGAATAATGGTTTGGTTCTCTGAAAGAGGAGAAAAGCAATAAATAGAGGAGCAAGTAAAAAAAGTAGTCCAGTAGCAATGAGAATCATCAGATACACAATCATTGCCTCAATGATGCAACTAAAAAATAGGAACACACCCCAGAGAATAATTGCCATTACCAACCATCCTGCAGGTCCGGCTAGAAAGAGAGCTAGCATCCTTAACCAGAATTGATTTGTTAAAATCACACCTGCGGTTCTATCTAGGAACTCAAATGTATTATCTGGAGCATACTTGCCGCTCAAGTTGCCCGTGAAATAGTATATCAATTCATTTGAGGAGTTGATAAACAAATTAAAAATTGTCTCTCCAAAGAAATGCCAACTATAATCACTCACCAGAAGTAGAATAAAGGCAATTTTCGCGACACGCATTACAACATCTGATCTCGGATCTCTTATGATTCCAAGTAAGAAGGAAAGCCCATACGTGATAAGGTAAAGGACAATAAATGGCTGAACAGATGGTGCAAGCCTTTCAGCAACCAACTTATATATTTGAACAATGATCCCATCAGAACGAGGAAGGCCAGTCGTACCGATGTCGCTTCTCCCGTAGAATAAGCGCATGATTCTCTTATAGATCTCCTGAAACGGTCCAGAAAAATTTGGATACCATTCTTCTGTCGTTATTTCGACTCGATACTTGTTATCGTCGCTGATTAAGTATTTACCTGTTTTCACTGCAGCGGCGACACTACTTGTAGACGCTCCATATACACCCAGATAGACCTTCCCGCTACCTTTAAGGGAGATGCTATAAGTCCCTGGATCTACCGAGTCTGGATTAATGACAGCTCTTTTTTTGGCATCACTTTTGAAATGCAAGCTATGTACATTCGATTGCCCTGGTCCAGGTGCAACAGTTGGAGGGGTATTGCCAATGTAAATATACAGATTTTCACCGTTCTGATGGGAGCAAGATTTTCTGACACGAATACGATATCCAGAATATATGTTCTTAGAGTACAATCCGGGCTTTCCTGCAATGCCCATTAACAATGGACTTCCCGGGGCAACATTATCCGGAACAGTATACCATTCGTATAATTCCAAAGATGGTATCTTGCCATTGTATTGGTTAATATCAATACATTTTTTTACATTTGCAGCTGTGTTTGATCCATTTCCGGTACTGTATATGCATTGCTGTGCCTCATCATTGAAAGTCTGAAGAGTGAATCTCGAACTACGCGGCTTACCTATTTTCGCTACCAATAGATCAGCCCAAGCTCTCTCTGCGCCTGAATTATTTCTTCTGCGACCACGGAAACATGGATTACTAGGATCTACAATCTCATCATACCTGATGCTGTAGATACCATTTCCGTATGGCCCATCTGACTTCAAGTTGCCACACATCCGATTCACTTTATACGTATTGAATCTTTTCAACTGTGCAATTTTCGTTTTATCGCATCCGGTGGATTGACTGAAATATTTGTATTCTGGACTCATCTGCTTCATTTCCTTTCTTGGATCCAAGCTCGACTGATCACCGAAGGCAACATTGCAAAAGGAGGAATCAGACAATATGGAAGGAATAGCAAATCGCATATCTACCTCAGCAGCGTCTATCCATCCTCCAGTTGATTCACCGACAATAACTCTATTACTCCTTGGCGTATAGCCATTATCAACTATCGCAGAATACTTTAGACCATCCGTTGTAGCCGCTGGAATCTGAAGAGGTATCATAGTGTTACCACGCTTTACCTCTAGATCTACCCCCTCTTTACATATAGATATTGGATCTAGTTTCTTACCAGACTTTGAAAGAATGTCTTTGTTCTTCGAGTCCTTGAAATCATCATTGGTGTACCAAGTAAAATCCTGGGGTATATTGGCGCAGTCAAGAAGATCGACTTCGAGCACAGGCACTGGCTCAAATAGCACCTTCTCACCTGGCGATAAACCAAGGTTGGTATTAACATAATACCCATCCGTGTCAACTTTAGTATTATCGCAAAGAGGTCTCTTGTTCTTAGGATCCCTGAGGTTAGATGGATTATATATTCCTGGAGAGGGAGAGTTGAGTACACAGAATATGTTACTTACTTCAACTATACTGCAATTCCAGTCCGGACACTCCTCGTATTCTGAAGTATTAAAGACTTTTCCACAAAGATCTATTTCTCCACTGACAGAGACGATTGCTTCGATGCCGGGATGAATTGTCACTCCGGAATCAATCCATAAAGTTTCAACTTTCTTTGGATCCATTCCGCTCGAATAAGCTGGGACATCAATTTTAGACAGATTCGCGTTTATACCATCACCAGGGTATACACACTCGATGTCACAGCCATTAAACAGGAACAGTAACAAAATCAACGCTATTACCTTACGCATTCACCCTCACTCTCTATCTCTTACGCTTCGGTGGCTCTTCAGGCTCATCTTTCTCTCCATCTAAGCTCTTCCTATGTTGAGCTTCTGCTTTCTGATACTTAGCCTGAGAGTCCTGCCCTACTATTGCCTTCATGCTGTCCATGAACTGCTCAGCTGGGATTGTAGTATCGGATGCAATAGCCCCAAAAATCGAACTAGATAAAATAGAGGCATGTGAGGCAAACGCCATAATTGCATTACTAATGACAAGAAATGCTATCACCAAGCCTATTCCTACTGGCATACCTCCTGCATTCTGAGCAGCTAATATTCCACCACCTGCGTCATAAGAAGTAGGCAAGTACACAGCCAGCAGACAGAATTTGAACAATAATAGTTGCGGCTCAATCACGCACACAGGACAAATCTGAAAATTGAAAAGGGCAGCTACTATACCCAAAGCTACTTCAGATAAAAGTGCAAACGCGGCAAATGTAATCACAGGAGTGATAGAGACTTGTGCTAGGTTCTTGATCCAGTTATCAAAGATGGCCTTAGTCCTTTTAAAGAAAATCATTGAAATGAATATTGGTGCAAGACATAGCAGTATCGCTACCATCACTATAGACATGAAGTATGCAATGATGATCGTGAACATTGCCTTGACTATCAGTATCAGACCAACAATTATGAAGACAAAATACAGGATACCCAGACCGCCTGAGAACAAAAAGCTAAAAATCCTCGCCCAGTTTCGCTGCGAACCAAATGGAGATAGCACTCTGTCAAGGAACGCAAGATCAACGCCACTATCATCTCCCGATACGTAATTTATCAATTGGCTCGAGCCCTCAACAAACAGTGCAAAAAGGTGTTCATTGAAAAACTTCCAACTATTCGGCCCGAATAAAACAGCGACTATCCCTAATTTCACTAGGAAGACGATCAAATCTGCCTGAGGCGTTTTGACGAGTCCAAACAGAAATGCCAAACCATACACTGTCATGTAGAGGACTATAGACGCCTGAACAGCCTTGATTAAAACACCTCCTGCAATTGCTTTATATACAGTCCCTACAGCACCTCCAGGATTGTCGTCACTAAATTTGCCGGACTCATCAACCGTCCTATTGTATAGGATCCTGATAATTTTACTTTTGATAGTATTGGTCGCCTTACTGAAAATCCTGATTATCTTTTCGCGCTTGACCTGATACTCCAGCAGCACATATCCGCGACTCTCCACTTTTTTATTACCCCTAGGATCAGCAATACCAACATATACGAAACTCCCCTCACCAGCGGTAACAGGAGTATTAGGCTTTACGAGTGTACCGCTGTTATTTGAAACAGACGGCTTAAACGAAGGCGGAGCATTCCCTATGTATACGTTTACCGCAGATGCACCAGGATTTTTACATTTTCTGCTGACCTTCAAGTAGAACATACCATGAGCATTGAAATTACTTCCTATATTTAGGAAGCTAAACCTGAACTTTTCAAAAACCTCTGTTACTGGGAAAAATGTATTTAGGAACAGGGTTGGCCGATTCTCAAAAAATCCCGAGGTCGCACGTTGACATAGACCAGGAATCCTAAAACTAGGACATAGATAAAATGCGTGGTTACCCCTGTATCCTATAATCTCCAATCCACGTAGTACAACACTTTTCGAATCTTCATCATTCTCAACAATTGGCTCATAGGCCTGAACAACTACATGACCCGCATCTTCCATGAATTTCTTACAATAGCGGTAGAGTTGGTTGCCAGCTATTTTTCTTTTTAGTATATCTATAACTGCAGCATATTCTTTAGCCGCCTCCTTCGCTTCGCTGTCACCAAAAAGGACTGCTTTACATACATCACTTCTAAAAATCGGGCCTTCCCAGTTAAACAACCGTAGTGGATCTAAGGAGTACATGACCTTGAACTCTGCTAGAGGAGTATCCAAGTTAACAACTGAGTTATGTCCCAGAGCAATTAAGCTACTATACGGTTCACCTTTTTGGTTTATGCAGTCCCCATAGTTCCCGATATAGACTCGCGGATCTTTTCCCTCACAGATTGCGCTATTCACAATACCAGGATTTAGTGCTGGTCTTAGCCCTATAAGCAGCTCATCGCCGGGAAGCACTGATAGATTCACCTCTTTAATATTTGGGAAGTCGAGATCTATAGCCTTACAACTGTTGGTATCACAAAGGTTCTTACTTTGTTCATCAAAACAGTGATCAGGACAAGGAGGATCACAGAAAGCATAATCCTCGGATTCTTGAAGCTGATATTCAAATACATTTCCATCTTCGAGTTCTATATTTGTTTTCACCCAATACCCCAAGGTATCATCGTGCGAACCTTCGGCAGACGTCATATATTCCAAACAACCCTCACGTGAAACATCGTTCGGGTTGGAACAGATTTTTAAACTACCTCCTTCTAATTCGCTGGAGTCAGTAGTGGATATGCATTCCCCACCGCATCCAGATAGGGCAAGCATGAAGACCAGTAGACATATGGAAAAGCGCCCATACCGATCTATAGACCTCAAAGCAATACCTCCACCGATCTTAATCAACGGCGCCACCTGCACCACCTGCATTGCTTGCACTACCAGGTCTATTAGTTCCTTTAGCAGTATCAGCACTCTTAGCTCCACTACGACCTTTGATTTTGTTAGCGATATTCTTAGCTCCATCAGTTGCGCCTTTCGCAGCATTGAGCGAAACAGCAGCCAACTTCCTTGCGGTAGCCTGAGGATTACTTACATGTCTAGACAAATCAGCTCTGAAGTTACCAACTAGTTCGGCCGCTAGACCACCTAAAATACCTAGAAAATGGAAAAATAAAAATAGCATTAATGCCATCATACCCAGCTTAATCCAGAGAGCGCTAGTTGCGGCACTATCAACTCCGGTAGAAGTCACAAAAACACCAAAAACCAATGGTTTACTGCTCAGAGCCATTCCATCAATAATGCACGCAAGAACTGAGAACTTCCTTAATTCCCCATCAGGGGTACGCCCGTTACATTGCTCTGGATCCGAGAGTTGGTAAGAAAAGTAACTCCTAACACCATCGTCCTTCTGGACTCTCATGAAAGCTAGATCATCAAAGTAGAGCTTATCGAAGACTGAAAACACCAAAGCTAGAAACCCGAACAATACTATTGGATACAATGAGTAAGCCATGACTTCCTTCAGCCACCCCTCGAAGAAAGGTTTAGTTACTTGGAACAAAAGCATCGGAATAAAGATCGGGGAGAAAAGAATCAGTATCGTCAATGCTATGATTGCTAAGATAAAGAGATGTGTGATCCAAAGAATAATAAGGAGTATCAATATCACGTAGAGCAGCACCAGTAATGCGATGACAACTTGACCAGCAAATAGAAGCGCTAGAACCAAGACTGGTACTATGAAAATACCACCTCCCATCGCACTTATGGCGCCAGCCGTCATAGATGTCGCAGCATCTGCCAAACCCACTGAAGGGTTTCCGAGAGAACTTCCTAAATAAAAAGTGATCCTACAATCCAGACGATCCCAGAGGGCAAGATAAGATAAGTTCTTACGCTCTATCTTGGAAAATATATCGTAACTCCCGCTCGTGCCGGGGGATAAGGTACTACACTCCACTCTACCCGACTTTATAAACTCACTAAGCTGACTTATATCCTGAGATCTACCTGATCTATAAAACGCTTCAAGACATACTCTTTCTTTTTGAGTCAAAGCTTTAACGACCACAAGCTGATTGTAATCAGCTGATTTAAAATCACATATGTCCTGTTTACCACCGGCGCTGGCAACGATATCCGCTAATCCAGTAGAAAGCGCAAGCAGCCTATCATAGTAAACAATCATCCCGTCGCCTATAGTGAAATAAGCAATAGCCGCGATTTTCATTACAAGTATCGTCCACTCTTGTATACCTCCAACACCTCCCGTCAGAAGCTTAAAACCAAATAATAATACAGCTAGCACTAATACTGCTTCCACAGCACTTCTCAGCTTTTGTTGCGCGCTGATAAGGAATCCTGTTTCATCACCACCCTTACAGTCGGAAACCAAAATATTCCTTAGGGATTCCCTTATGCACTGCACAACCAAAGAAGTCATAGGAAATTTGGACTTGGCAAGCAAACCTGTCACGCCATAACAAGCATTACTAATGTAGCAGTTAAAACAAGCGTCGTTATTATAACCTATTACTCTTTCAGGATCGTCCGGATCGTAAATCGGCTTGGACTTGATACACATAGGCGCGGGACCAACAGGATCTCTTAAATGACATCCTACTTTTACTCTTCTGGAAAAAGTCACATATCCACAAATTTTGCTACCCTCATATTCAGCAGAGAAAATATATGGACCTATTTTACTACTCTCTCCATGCTTGAGGGTCACACATTGTATTGAGCGCATACTTACTCTTTGCTTCATATCCAGCAGCTTCTCCAGACTCTGGATTTTTTCCTTACCTCCTAGTATACCGAGATTGATCGCTGTAAACTTCAGCTCTCTTTCGTCTAACGGAGTTTCTTCTCCAACCCTGCTAATGTATCCCCAATCAAAGGGCTCCCTGTAACATATCTCAATATATTTACCATTTTCCGCCTTATTACGGGGCCAAGCATATGTACAACCTGTCGCATTTTCATTGATTTTATCAGTTTTCTTCGTACCACAATAAGCCCTTTTTTCTTCAGGGCAGAACCCCTGAGCACTGGCCTTACCGTCTTCCTGACAATACTTATATCCACCGGCTGAAGTCCTCAGAACAGGATTTCGTACAAACGACCAGAGACATCCCACAAGCTGCATAGCAGCAGCTATAGCCCCCGCTATCATACCTAAGGCTACTACTATCATCAGTCCACTACTCCCAATAAGCAGTATCATCCCACCTACTACTCCTGCTATTAAGCCTATCAAAGCAAGACCAACATCCGAACCGCATTCTGGATAAGATGCTTCACCTGGTCCTACTTTTGGTGGTTTTACCTCCTCGGCATACGCGAAAGGAAATAAAAAGCCACTTTTCAAAAAAAGGATATTATTATCCAAGAGGTTAAGAGCTAGTAAAAAGAGTAGACCTCTGAAAAAAAGCCTCATTTTCAACTCAACTCCTTTGCTTGTTCGTAAAAAATCGGAAGCCACTTCAAAGGATCCTCACCATACTCCTTGATAATCTCGTGGAGAAGAACTACAGTTTCAGCACGTCCCGAGAGGACTGAGATAATATCTTCCATGCCAGCAAGATTGATCCTAGCAATAACAGCGCTCATTCCCTGCTTTATCAGGAAAAAGCGAGTTGCCGGATCAGTATTCTTAATCAGAGCGTATTCTCTTTCACTAAGCATGAAAACGGACCTGTAAACATCCGTAGCTTTTAGGTTTGGCAAGAAAATCTGTGTAGCTGTTTGTTGCACTAGAGTATCACTTATCGCACTCTTACTTGCATCTTCGACACTCTGCGTTGCAAACACGACAAATGTATTGAGTTTTCTCAGGACTTTCAGCCAATCTTTGATTGTAGGTGCAAATACTGAATTATCAATAAGAGCCCATGCTTCATCTAAGATGATCATCGAAGGAGCGCCATCCAGAGAGATACTGATTCTATGAAACAAGTACAGTAACACTGGAGCGAGAGCAACTGGATCCTTGAGCAATTGACCCATTTCGAAACCAAACACACTTGCCTTGGAAAAATCGAGACGATCTTCGGTATTATCAAAAAGCGAGGCATGAGATCCGCTCCCGTACCACATCAATAGGCGAGTAGCAAGAGTATTATCACCTTCCAGACCAAAGAAAGCTGAAAGATTACCCAACGTCCTATCAGTCTTATCGAGCTTGAAATTACCAACTATCGCATCATTTAGGATAGCAGCATCCGTTGCTGTAAATTTCTCTTCATGCGAGGATGCAAGAGTTTTCAACCATTCCACTAGGAAAGTCCTATTTTCCGGAGTATCGTCAAGCTGAAGCGGATTAAAGTAGGCCCTTGTTCTTGGTTCTATAACCGTATAAATGCCACCTAAAGCCCGAATAAATATCTCTGCGCCTCTATCCTTATCAAAAAAGAACATCCGTGGTCTGAATTTCATGCTCTGCGCACATAGAAAATTCAATAATACTGTCTTACCAGAACCAGTTGGACCAATAATCAATGTGTGACCAACATCTTTGGAGTGGAAATTGAAATAAAATGGTGTACCTGATGTAGTATCAAATATTGTGACCGCATCACCCCAATGGTTACCTTTTTTCTTTCCAATCGGATAGTTATGCTGAGATGCGAATCCAGCTAAGTTTAACGTACTGATGGTTGCTTTGCGGACTATGTAATCAAAATTTCCAGGCAGCTGAGCCCAAAATGCAGGTTCTAAGTTAATCTTCTCCCGCACAGCATACACACCAGTATTCGTAAGTTCGGATTCGACTAAGGACAGGACGTTTTCTAAGCCTTTTTCTGTCTTCTCACAACAAAGGATTGTTAAATGGTGCAAACCAAACGCGATACGACCACTCATTGCATCATCTAGTGCTCTACTAATCTCAACAACTTGCGAAACCGCCTTATCCTGAGTCTGTAACATTCGACTCTGTTGCACCTGCATTTTGTTTATGGCAACCTGCCTATTCACAAACTGAAATGTCTGTGTGATGATCACCTCATATGGTATCTGCAAAAATGCATCTAACATTCCTGCAGAGGTATTTTGTCCATATTCTTTCAAGCTGACGATACCTGCATAGCGACTACCAGATGGGGTCACTATCTCTATGGACTTCCTCCCGAAGTACATTCTGTGTGCAACAAGAGACTCGTCGATTCTACCTGTAGGCAGGATTAGATCTGATTCTACTATCCCACAGTTCGCAATTTTTGAAAGAAATGTAAACACTTCAGAGCACATCACACCTTTTACCTTCTTCAGCCCCAGAAGAGATGGGGAATTGTTGCGAAGACTAATCAGTAATTTATTCGTCATCTCCTCAAGTTCTTCGTGTGCCACCTTGAGGTCAGCAATTTTACCTTCTTTGGAATCTTTACGCGTTATTTTTCTATATAGGTCGTTGAGGAATTCAATTTTCTTATCATTCCGTCTTACGATCGAGATATACAGCTCGTTGACGAACATGCTCTTATTGCTGTATTTTTGCCTCCATCTTTTTCTCACGTAGTCACCGAAATGATTCGGCATTCTAGCAGAGAAAAATGAGTGCGCATAATTACTCTCCCTCCTCCGGATTAAGTGGAAACTCAGCGCAAAATGTCCTACAGAGACACTCTTAAATAATTGGTTTCTTATTGATTTATTAATATCCACATCCTCGTCATCTGCAGTTTCAAACGGATAACCGACAAGCTTTATCACTCTCAGCATCGAATTATCCTTCAAGAGCACCGTATTTGAGTCCAGGTGCTCCTTATAGGGAACGAAATTCCTCGAATGAAACTCAGATGAAGCTACCTTAGACTTATAGTTTTTGAAGGACGAGAACTTAAACATTTCTAGAACACATCGTAAGAATTCCCATTATGATATGCACGATTTTTACACTTCATACATTTCTGATTCCTAACTAGGAACAACTCTAGAAACAGAGGTTCATTGAAGCAGATAGCATATCCTATACCATGTATCACCGGCATGAAAAAAATCAGAATGAAAAGGTTCTTGGTAAGGATATAACCCAGCAGCGAGATAATTAGATTCATCGCGCTAAAAGTGAAGCTCACACCCAGAAACATCGCTGGACGCGTCAGACCTTTAAATAATGGGTCAAGACCCAAGCTACCAACAGCCATGATAAATTACTCCTAACTAGTAGATGATATGGGAAAATTGTACGACTTCCATATAGCAACTAGAATTACACATTATTACTCAATCCTTAAAGATTTCCGAACGATACTATCATACTTCAAATTTCCTAAAACTTACCAAACTTAGAAAATCCTCATACGGGGACGGTCACTGACGTTTATGGTATCTGAATTATCGGATATCTTCACAGTGAAGATGGATAACTCAGCTATTACACACTATCAGATCGTATAGAAAAAGTACTAATCTGTAATACGTTTTGAAGCAATGAGTAGGATTTAATAAATCTCTAAACAGAGGTTTGTGTCTGTTCATCCTGATGCTGCCACATCCTATAGTAAATACCCTTCCTTGCAAGTAAAGTGGAGTGTTTTCCTCTTTCGACAATTTTCCCCTCGGATAGGATAATAATCTCATCCGCGTAGACAACAGTTGATAGTCTATGGGCTATTATCAGAGATGTACAATTTCTACCAATCTTTTCGATACTCTCTTTAATGACGGCTTCAGTTTTCCCATCAAGTGAGGAGCTTGCTTCATCGAATATAAGGATCTTTGCATTTTCCTTGAGTAGCATTCTGGCAATGGCGACTCTTTGTTTTTCACCACCCGAGAGCTTCAGACCTCTTTCTCCAACGATGGTTTGATATTGATCCTCCGTACTCATAACAAGATCATGAATGCTAGCAAGCTTGGCAACTTTGATTACATCATCCAACGTAGCATTTCCGGGATTTGCATAGGCAATATTATTGAAGATAGTATCATTGAAAAGCGTTATATCTTGTGGAACAACGCCTATATATTTCTGAAATGTCTCCTTCCTCAAATATTGAATATCTTGATCATCAATAAGAATTCTTCCTTTTGATGGAGTGTACAACCCAAACAATAATTTCGAAATAGTCGATTTCCCCGAACCGCTTTTACCGACTATGGCCAAGGTCTTACCCTTCTCTATTCTGAACGACAGATCCTTCAATATCGGTGCGCCATCCGAGTACTGAAAGCTAACATTCTTGAATTCGACGGTACCGCTATCAAAAACAAAATCAGTGTTCCCTGAATCTACATCATCACTTTTCTCCGAGAGCAGCATCCGGAGGAGGTCTATATCGATATATGCAAGTTTCAGTTCCCTATATGAGAAACCCAGATTCCCTAACGGAACGTACAACTGTAACAGATATGCATTCACAAGCGCGAAATCACCAAGACTTGCAGCACCCGATAAAATATCAAAAACAACCGCAAGATTAATTACAACTAGACCCAAGGCAATGATGAGCCCCTGTCCTATATTGAGGATTGATAAGTACCGCTTGTTCCTTATTGCAAGATCTGAATAGTCCTTCAGCAGAGCTGAGTAACAAGAAACTTCATAGCACTGATTATTGAAGTACTTTACCGTTTCGTAATTCACTAGACTGTCCATAGCTCTATGACTAGATTGGTTATCAGCTACTTTCATTTTCTTTACGTACCCGGTGCGCCACTGGGTAATCACGACGGTGTAGATACAATAACACAACAAGGTAACAGTAAGTGATACACAATAGTAATACGGATAAAAAATGAGCACCAATGCGCATACAAAGATCATCTCAAGAAAGGTCGGCAGTATACTGAACGTCAAAAATCTGAGAAATGTTTCGATTGCCTTGGTACCGCGTTCGGTGATTTTTGAGATCTCCCCTATCTTCTTGCTCACATGGAACTTTAGCCCCATGCTTTGCAAGTGCGAGAAAGCTTCCAAAGCAAGCGCTCTGACAGAATTCTGTTCAACAAGCACGAAAAATACTTCTTTAATTTCGTTCAGTATCTGAGATAGGAATCTCACACCCGTATATCCTAGGATAAGCAGTACTACTGGTCCGACAGTATTAATCCCATCTATTTTGCTAGCAGCTTCGAAGAGAAATTTATAAAAAAATGGCACTAGACCACTAGCAACCTTGGATAAACACAGAAAGAAAAACGCAAGAATAAATGCAACTCGCAGCTTCAGTGTGCTCCTACACCAAAGAAGCTCAAAAATGAAAGAAAATGTCCCCACGTCATTTACACTGAATTACAGAAGTATTACCTGGATAACATATCAAGGCGACACTTCTGTAGTGTAAACTCAAAAATGTGCAACTTACAAAGTCAGTGAGCTACTTAGCAGTCCCAGCGTAATTAAGCTGCGACCGTTATTAAACCATCTGTTTGGTAAGACACGGCATTATCCTGATCGAACATTGTATAATCCAATTGGTAACAGTATTCCACTTTTCCAGTAGAACATTCAGCCTCGAAGAATTTTTTAGCTTCATTCCGTCCGTGCCCCATAAGCTCCATGCGGACATTCCAATCCACATCCAGGTCGAATGTGGATTGCTGCCTACCAGTAGAATTTACGAAATCTGTACTAATCGAGATCTCACCCTCAAAATTGGGATGGTGGTACTTAGGTGGAGCCTCCTTACCGGCATTGATCACCTGGATCATATAACCTAAAAAGTCCAGCTGTGCATCAGGCTTATAAAAAAGTTGGGAGTAATCCAAATCATTGACTTTCTCAGAAATGACACCAGGATTCATGCCATCAAACAACTTAAGCATAAACTTGATATCATTGTGAGACCACATAGTCGAACTTTCACCACACTTACCTAGGTAGATACCAAGAGTTTCGGGATTGTACTTGAGATCCGGACGGGGAAGAAACTCAGGCTTATCGAAAATCCAAAGTGGATAGTTATCTAGCAAACCTCCATCGACGAACAGCTCACCATTGGGACCATCCACAGGTACGAAGTAAAACGGATAAGATGAAGAAGCTCTAACTACAGAAGCAACAGAGTAATTTGGGGTATCCAACCAGGAGAATTGGACTAACTGTTGACTTATGACATCCGTAACAAATATGTATACATCCTTGCAACCAAGGTCATGCATTTCCTGAAAAGTAATATCCGGATTTCCATACTTTGCTTCCAATAAAGCCTTCAGCTGAGACAGGAGATTCTCACCTGTATATCTTCCATAATGATTGAAAAACCTTTCAGTCTCCGCGATATCATCGAACCTATCCAACTCTTCGGTCAGTGAGAAATTGAGGAAGAATTCCTTTATTTCATTGATATCCATATCCATGGCTACAAGCAAAGCAAGCACAGCTCCAGCAGAGACACCGGCTGTACGCTCTACATCATTAAGGATGCCACGTTCAGCTATCTCCTCTAGGGCCCCGACACTATAGAAAATCTTCGCTCCACCACCTTTGAAAACCAAATTCTTGTATACCATAAAAATTACTTAGCAGATATTTTGTCCAGATAGCCTTCTAGTCTACCGATTAATGCATTATAATGCATTAATCGTAAATGTCGGAAAGATCATAGTTTTGTGTCACACGCAGCTTCGCAGGAGGAGCAGGACCCCCAAAAGCTGCTCCGAGCTACTTTAAACCCTATCATTTTCTCGTTCGCTTGTCGAGATAGGAAAGATTTTTATCAAAAATATTAAAAAGTTGCAGTTATTGTTTCAATGTGCCACAATTTTTTCATGGTATTGGTCTGCCAACGTCCGTTTACAGAGAAAAGATTTGCAGTTTTCTCTGCTATAGGAGACTATACAAGTATAGTGCTACATGTACTTCCACTTTCCATCATTGTCATCTCAGATTGGGGTACAGGTTTTTTTGATCTATGCAGTCTGATAAAGTTCGACTCTATAGAGTTCTTGCTTCAGCTTCCCTTATGTCGTCGGGGATGTTCTTGTGCCTGGTGTTGACACTCACTGTCGCACTTACGCTGATGAAAGAATTTTCTAACGTTGATAAACTTTCAAAGTTCGTACTTAAGTATCTAGAGGATCTTTACAGATCCCAGCCTTCGAATCCCGCAGCCCTGCTCCTCTATGGGAACAGGAATCTTCTAATCGAAAGCATCCGGATTTCCCACGACAAGTTGATAAAGTGGTGTGCACTAATTATGGCAATCGCATTGGTGGCAATGGTAATTTCGTCTGCATGTGGCATGGTGGCACATGTGTGCTACACAAGGAAAATCCAATGTAAGGAATGCCATACACCTCGCAAAAAAAGGAAGACTGCACACCTTGCAGGCTTTATGTTGGGTTTTTCCATCGGAGTAACACTTTTATCGCTCTCTCTGTTTACTCCGTTCTTAATTGTGCGTGAGAGAAACCTTGGAAACATTCTCTGTCTTGCTTTCGATGCATCTGGATTTGATAGGAATCCTCTAGCTGAAGTAGCGAAGAAAATACTCAAAGAAACCTTTAAGAACGAGGTAATTATTGAAAACACGACAAATGAGATTCATAAATACCTCATAATTATCCTTGTAATTTCGATAGTTAGTGTCTTGAGTTTAGTCGCGCTCTCAATCCTCCTACATTCCAGAGAAAGTGCGTCAGAGACTGCTCCAGCAAGTCCAGCGCCATTGATCGACGCAAAGATACAGAATCCAATGGCCCTAGGAAGTCCTAAGAATATGACTCTTTCGTACATGTGACTCTCGTTTGCAAAGGCACTACTATGCTCAGGTCACCGAAGCAAAGTTGACCCACCACAACTGTTGCAAGTGTAAATTAGATGAATTATTTTTCGATCTGGACACATCTGGGGCACAAAATCGAATGACGAGCAGCGTAGTAGAAAAAAGGAGTCTAAAAACCAGCCTTGGAGATATTGTATACCTGGACTGGAATCGCAACTCTAAGCTCAGTCCCATTATCTGCATCCATGGCGTTAACAGGAACAAGCACGACTTTGACTACCTAGCAGCAGGATTGGTCAAGAATGGTTTCAGGGTCATCGCGTTGGACATGTTAGGGAGAGGTGAAAGTAGCTATATGGACAGAGAGTTGTATACATACCAAACCTACAAAGTAATCATGCTGGAATTTATAGAAAGACTCAATCTTTCACGTTTCTCGCTTGTTGGGACCTCAATGGGAGGAATAATCTCCATGATGGTAGCCGCTGATATGCCAGGATATATTGGAACATTAATTATAAATGATATAGGCCCCTACACCGATAAATCAGCAATGCTTACGCTCAGTAAGTACCTATGTATGTATCCCGAATTCGAGCACCTAGCGGAAGCTGAAAAATTTCTAAGAGTGCTCTTCAAACCACTGAACCTGTCGGAGGAAGAACACTGGCAACATATGATCAATTCATCCATGAGAAGAAAGGAAAATGGAAAATACGTATTGAATTTTGATCCCGAGATCTTCAGAGGCCATAAGGAGAAGATCACTGGCTCCAGAGATCTTTGGAAGGTCTGGGAAAGTATTGATAATAGCATCCCGATACTTGTGTTGAGAGGCGAGCTCTCGCGTATGCTATCAAAGGAAACGTTGATACAAATGGTGCAATTACGACCAAACGCCTCGTATATAGAATATCCAGGAATAGGGCATGCTCCTTCCCTTTTTGGGGACAACCAGATAAAGGATGTTATTTCATGGCTCACCAAGAATAATTAACGAAGTAACTAAACACAACGCAACTGTTTACCTACACAATTTAGTACTCTGAGATTCATAAAGTTTACCAGAGAGCCTGCATCTCAACGAATTTATATGGTATACCACTTGCTCAATTTGGGATTATATAGTACACTTCTCTCTCAATTTGGAAACTTACTTTGATTTAGCATTACTCACTTCTTATGCTCGGATGTCGTATCGCTATTTTGCTGTCTCTGCTACTCTTTTTGAGTCCTGCTGAGGCGCTTTTCGGAATAAACGCGAACACCGGGTTTTACATCAGTGGTGGATATGGCGCTTTGATGTCTGGCAAGGCGGGTGTTGATAATGCTGCCACTTATGCAAATCAAGCAGCTCAGAAATTTAGAAGTGTGAGCAAGGATCATCTGCTTCACGAGGATCTGAAGAACTTCAATGTGGCAGCTGGGTTTTCAATTTTAGGATTCTCATTGGACGTTGAAGGTCTCTATGGATATCTTGAATCTGCGAAAACAAGTAAAAACGGTACCCTCAAACTCAAATTGCCAGAAAAAGTTGGTGATCAGGAATTTTCCTATTTTCTTGGCTTTGTTAACGCGAATCTGGAATTCTCAGGAGCGGCGTTATTGAATCCCTACGTTGGATTAGGTATCGGCACCGGGACTGTCACATTCGCTATTGAGAATAAGGATTCGGATAGGAGATACGGATTTCCTCTGGCGACGCAGATAAAAGCTGGCTTAGCGCTTGATCTAGGATCCTATTTCTTTGTCTCATTGAAGCCGTATATTGGTTATCGGATGCTGATGGTCTCTAGTACGGGAGTCGATACACTTTCCGTTGTCCCTACACTCATTCCGACGCAGAATGCAAATCCTGATGCAGGAATAGCTGGTAGGATCAAGGAAGTTGTCACTGCAATCAGTGATATTAGTCACACCTCGCATAATGCTGAGATTGGAATCAAGATCCAGCTTGGAATATAAGAAGATCATCCGGTTTGAGACCGAAATAGTACATAAAATCCGTTACTTTACAACGAAATCCCGTGATCCGTTACTGTGATGGGATTTTTTCGCATATATCCGTGGTCACATTGCAACTTTTTTCTGTGGAACTCACTAATTTTACCATTCGGAATAGGTAAAATCCTTACTGAAGAGTAAATAATGCCAAAAATATCGAAAGATTTTCATAAAAAAGATGAATATTACTCTTTACTTTCTTTAAATCGTGTATATCCTATTCACTTGTGGAAAAGAATAACGCCCTCTGGGTTGTATCGCGGTTGATCTGCCACAGGTCATTATCAGGGAACTTACTTTCCTAATGTAGGTTCCTTTTGTGTCTTGTGGTTATGGTTGATCGTGATCGAACTAGAGCGAGAAGTTTCCACAACGACATCAAGTTAATTTTTATCTGAGCCGTTGGGGGTTTTACAGAATGATTAATAGTAGTTTTTTGAGAAAGGCATTACTCCTCTCCTGTTTGTTTGCGATGCCGCTGAGTGGCAACAGTGCTGCCAAAGTAGAAGAAGCGGCGAATGCAGGTGTTTATGGTAGAATTTTCCAGCTAAGCAAGGTTAGCGGCGAAACTAATTTTATGGACACTGGGCGCCATTACCACCATGCAGTTAGTGAAGATGTTGCTAGCCTGATTAAAGATTCACAGCATGGCCCATTATTATACCACGATGGTGGCGTTTTTGGAGACTACAGGCCTACACATGCACTTAACATGGTAGGTGGTGGTTTTGCACTTGGATACCGCACCCAAAACGCAAGGTTTGAGTTTGAAGGGATAATAAACGGCGAAGGTAAACTAAGTGACAGCGCTGAATCACAGTTTTATGGTCTTGCTGCTGTACCAGCTGAGGTAACCAAAGATGGTAAAGTAAATGGACAGGACCATGAGGGATCAGGATGTAAGTACCTCAAAGGCGTGAAGAATGTGGCGGTTGGCCCAATGAACTTTAGTAAGTTCTCTTATGCGGCTACCCTGTTTAATATCTATCAGGATATTCCAACTGGAGATGTAATGAAATTGTATGTAGGCGGTGGTGTCGGAATAAGCCGTGTTACTTACAACTTGACAAGTACTCAAAACCTTGTTAGCACTCCATTTGTTGCGCAGGGTAAGGTCGGTGTAACCTTTGATGTCGGCGATCTAGGAAGTATGGGCATGGTACCATATCTTGGCTACTCAGCGCTCTACTTCGCTGAAAAAGAAGCTAATAGTCGCGTGACAGGTCTAACTAGCCACAAAATGAGCAAGGATAAAAAGGGCCCTTGCGACAAGAAAGATGGTATCCCAGGACTTGAGTTTGCGCCTGTGGCAAAACACTTGCTACATAACATTGAGTTTGGGGTTACTTTTTCACTTGACGCCTGATCCTGTTTGCATCCCCAATCGTCAGACAACCTTAGAAGATAAATCCTTGGAGGATTTATCTTCTTTTTAAAGAATTGATGGTCAGTACGTTGCTGTTCAAGGCTTTGGCGCTCAAAAAGTTGCGCTTAGATACCCTCACAACGATAGACTTCTTAAATGACATGGTATAGACTCTTCGTATAAAACTTCAAAGAGGTGATCTAAATGATAAATAAAAAGTTCCTAATAAGCGTGGCTCTTGCAGGTGTTCTTTGCCTTGCATCTACCTCAGATGCGCAAGATGCCCTAGAGGATGCAGATATTTTCTATGCCAAAGTTGGGTATAACGCTACCAAAATGCAGCCGGTGGAGTGGACTAAGGCCCGCGTATCGGGTGATACTAGTAAATTCAAGCCAGAGTATGAAAGTAGTTTCATTGGCGGTAGTGCTGCTCTCGGATATTACTTCGGTGGCATGAGAGTCGAACTGGAAGGCAGCATGTATAATGTTGATTCTAAAAAAGGTTCTAAAATACCTGAAACTAAGCAGCCCGATGCACCTGCTATAAAGTATGGTGGCGCTTGTTTTATGGGTGGCATGCTTTCAGTAAACTACGATGTGGCTCTAACTGATTATATCAGCCCGTACTTTGGAGTAGGTTTCGGTCTAAGCAGAGTATCCCTAAAGCTTGATGATGATGCATTGTCTACTGCGTATCATATGTCATCCCAATTGAAAGGTGGTGTAAGCATCACTGGGCTCGCTGCTGTGGTCCCTTATGCTGGATATAAGTTCACATATATGAATGACAAAGGTTATTCAAAAGTAGCTCTTGCTAATAGTACTGAGCTTGCTCCGCAACTTTCTCATATGGTGCACAACTTTGAGGCTGGTCTAATGCTACCTATGAATGCGTAATCGGCTTTATGAGTTCTTTATCGGAGATGTTGGCGTTGCATTGTTAGAGTTTGTTGCACATGTCTAGATGCTGTTTCTGATTGTATTGCAGTTTGTCGTTGCTGTCCTGCTTGTGTTGCTGGTTCTGTTCCAAAACTCTGGTTCTAGCGTGACGGGTGCTTTTGCTTCAAAGCATGGTGGTATGTCCACGGTAGGCGGTGTGTCGGGCTTAGCTGCTAAGATCACCTGGGTTCTCTTGTTTGTGTTTTTCCTGAACACCGTCCTTTTAGGGAGATTGAACTTCTCCTCAAATGTCAGTACGATCGCGAATGAAGTAGAAGAAGGGGCGTTCAAGAGGACCCTAGAGGCTCGACTAGAGCAATCCAAGGATGGTAACAGTGCCTCCGGTTGAGAATTCGTGCTCGTTTATCTTCGTCACGGGTGGAGTCTCATCCTCTGTCGGGAAGGGCTTAACCACCGCTTCTATCGCTTCGTTGATGCAGTCCATGAACTTGAAGGTCTGCATCAGGAAGATGGATCCTTATCTAAATGTCGATCCTGGGACTATGAGTCCGCTTCAGCATGGTGAGGTTTTCGTTACCGACGATGGTGCGGAGTCAGATTTAGATCTGGGTCACTATGAACGGTTCACTGGCATAAATTGCACTCGATATGATAGCGTCACCGCCGGTAGGATATACATGAATCTTATCGAACGTGAACGGAGGGGTGATTACCTTGGCGCTACCGTCCAGGTCATTCCGCACGTGACGAATTTGATCAAGGATTTCATATACTACAGAGCGAATGAATACGATGTCATATTGTGTGAGATTGGTGGTACTGTAGGTGATATCGAGGGACAACCTTTCTTCGAAGCTATAAGGCAGGTTGCATACGAAATCGGAAAGGAGAATGTTGTATACATACATCTCACCCTCGCACCCTATTTGCACTCTTCGGGGGAACTTAAGACTAAACCTACGCAGCATTCCGTGAAAACACTGAATGCCTTAGGTATACAACCTGATTTCATCATATGCAGAACTCAAGGAATCTGCATGTCTCCTTCAGATAAAAGGAAAATCGCTCTTTTTTGCAACGTCAAAGAAGGTAACGTTATAGAGGCGCAGGATGTGAGTAATGTATACCAAATCCCTGTGATATATAAAAATCAGGAACTGGATAAAAAAATCAGTAAGTTACTCGGATATCATAACCTGGAAGCCGATGTGACAAACTGGTTAGAGATCACAGAAAAAGTTCAGACACTCACTCACACGAAAAAGAAGTTGTCCGTAGCTATTATAGGAAAATATTCGGATCTGTGTGACGCATACATTTCAATAAATGCAGCTTTGAAAGATGCCGGTTATGCACTCGGCGTAGATGTGTCTGTACAGATATTGTGCGCCCGTACAGAGAATCTTTCCATCCTTTCAGGTTTCGATGCAATCTTGATCCCGGGTGGTTTCGGGCTAGAAGGAATAGAGGGAAAGTTAGCTGCTGCAAATTACGCAAGAATCAACAATATCCCCTTCCTTGGTATTTGTCTGGGTTTCCAAATTGCCGTAATTGAATTTGCAAGGAACGTCCTAGGTTTAAAGGATGCCAGTTCGGTGGAATTCAGCCCAGAATGCAAAGATCCTGTTATTTGTTTTATGCACGAGTGGAAAACCTTGGAAGGATCTGTGGAGAAGCGAGAACGGTCATCACAAATCGGCGGCACAATGCGTCTGGGAAAATATACTTGCATGTTAATGGAGGGCTCAAAGGCTCGCTCAATATATAAAGATGCTGAATCCATCTCAGAGCGTCATAGACATAGATATGAGGTTAATCCGAGTTATCTCACGCAATTGGAAGAGCGAGGTATGTTTTTCTCGGGCTACTCAAGCATGGGAAAGGACATACCTGAAGTACTAGAACTCAGGGAACACCCTTGGTTTCTTGGGGTACAATTTCACCCTGAATTCAGATCTAGCGTCTTCAACCCGCATCCCCTTTTCTGCTCGCTCCTAGAAGCTGGGCTTCACATAAAGAAAGACAGATAAACAGTAGCCCTCGTAACGTTCTAGATACGATGGACTATTACCTAAGATATATGGTAGACTAGGTGATAGGCTGGGCGTACAGCGCCTCACCTGAAGACATATACCAGACCTACTACACCGATCCTTGTGTAGCTGAAGGAAAGAGTAAGCGGCGTGGAGGCAACAGGGGTCGAACCTGCGACCTTCTGAGTGCAAACCAGATGCTCTACCAACTGAGCTATGCCCCCTTACACCCCGATATTAGACACGATTTCCGCGTGTATGTCAAGCAGGGATTTATATGGGCTTTGCCAAAGGATCTATAACTCTACCATGAGTTAGTGGAATATTGAATTTTTTCAATCACCATATAAATGAGAGATGTCAACTTAAATCAATTCGGTACACGTTCTATGACTCCTGACCTTTCACCTGACATAAAGCAAGAAGTGCAGCTTTTTTTAGAGCAACAAACTCTCAATCCTCAGGAGTTTAACTATGACAGAGCGCTACTTCTTTTAAGAAAAAGTGCTGACCACAATAGAGGCATCACCTGGAACGTAGATGATGATAGAAATATCATAACGAGGACTTTAGTAGACCCATCACGTCCTTCTTTTTCTCCGAATGACTACGCGCAGCAAGTGGCGAATCTATATAGAGCTGCTGTGGACATCGTAAAAAGCTTACCTCCTGAATACAAAACTTCCAGCGCAAAAGCAGATGTAGTAATTACACAACTCAATAAATCAGCGATCCGATGCATACAAACCGCCATCACCCTAGAGCATGAAGAAAGTTGTGAGCGATATCTAAAAAGGCACAATGGAGAAGTGATCGGTGTACTGAGAAATGTATTACCCCAACGGTACTCTATAAATGAGATCCAATCCTTACTAAGAATCGCAGAAGGATATACGTCTTTGGGTGATGCGAAACATTATGCAATAGAAACCATAACACCAATTACAGGTGACAGGATTATTATCCAAGCTGATTATCCAATAGCCGGGCTAACAGAACCTCAGAAAGAGAGTCTGCAAAACTATTGCAATGAAGACTGGTACAGAGCACTCCACCCTATAGAGCAAGGACTATTTCAAAGGCACAAGGACGCTATACTCAGTGGAGAACGAAGTGTATCCACTGTTCTAAGATCAATACCATGTCTACGCAATGCGTACTACAAGGAAGTAAAAGAGGTCCGAAAGAATCCTGCTGGTCTTGACACCATCACAGTGCTCAATAGCTATATACATAGCGCGGCATTATCAGGCACGCAGAAAGATAAGGAAACCAGAGAGGAAGTAGCACAAAGGAATTACAAGCAGTTATGCACTAGAGTCCCTGATCGCAACATCGATATAATGACGCTATGTTCAAGGGTTCCAGGACAAGCTTTTCTCGAGAGACATTTCCCAAAACTAAGTTCCACTATCTTCGATACACACATAGTAGATACAACAGCTGCAGCAGTCCCGGAAGAGAATCTGATAATTATTCCGACCAACATACTAAGGTGTATAAGTAAAAACACTATCAAAAAATCATGTAAAGCTGTTTTCAGTGGCTACATATCAAACCACTTGCTCGAGGAAAAAGAAGGATTACAGGATCTCGTCAAATACCTCACTAAAGACCCTAGTTTCTTGGATAGGGGTAATGCTCTAAGAGCGGCCAAAGTAGTAACATACTCACTTGAGGATCCAAGGGAAAAAATGCTCGCACTCGAAGTGATAGAGCTCAGGAGATTATCCCTCAAACAGAGCGGCTGGCGTGGTAGATTTAATTCCTTTATTGAAATAATCACAGCACCTTTCAGGAGACAACCAAGAAATAAAAATGCAAGAATAGCCGGTATGCTTACGACTCTCTGGAACAAAACACAACCTGACAGATGTCTTGCTGTCTCCTGTAAAAGTGGGAAAGACCGCACTGGGTATGAATCAATGCTAGCTGACTCACTTGGTATCAAAATGCAAAACCCAGATTGTACTATACCAGAAATACAGTCATTGATAGCAAAATCTGCACACATACAGTTTTTAGCATCAGGTGCCGGAGGTAAACCTGGGTGTTTCGGGTTGAAAGGTGTAGCAACAGACGAATTCGGTGGCGCGGCAGGTACTATAAATTCCTCTCTATTTATAAGAGCTGCAAGAACAAGCAGTAAGATCAGCTTAGACAAGCAAGCTGTAGATCCGGCAACCAACCCAGAGTTGTATATTCTTCTCGCAAAAATTAACAATGAAATTACTGAGGGAGGTGAAATCCAGCGTGGAACTTCAGAGACGACCTCGCTACTTTCTATTTCGAGTAATAGGAGAGCCAGACTCAGCAGTGAATCATTAGATAGGATTTCGTTATTTGTTGATTCGGATGACGTATTGACGGAGGAAGAATTTCTTTCTTCCGACACGCTGGAAAGTCAACCTTCCAGCAGTTCAGGCAGCGCAGGATCTGGTAAGGAACTTAGCAGTAGGATTTCTTTGGATACATCAGATCCAGAGTCGTTGAGTAAAGTTTCACCGGACAAAAAGGGAAAAGAAAGTGCCCCTGGGAAGTAAATGCAGATAAGTTCATCAAGTTATTGAGTTCTTATTTCTCTCCAGGGCTCCTTTCTATCTCACCAGCTAGTTTGTCGAGTATCGCATTGATAAAATTCGAGTCTTGCATCGGCAAGAATAACCTAGAGAGAGTTACATACTCGTCTATCACAAGATTCTTTTGCTCTAAACCGGTAAGCCTCAGCTCAGAGATAGCAACCCTCAGAATAGATAGTTTCAGATTATCTATTCTATTGATATTCCAGTCCTCGGAAAGAAATCTTTCTATCACCTGAGCATCTAATTCCAGATTGGAAAAACATAACTCAAGCAATGGATCGAGGAGTGTTGGATCATATTTCCTCATATACGACACATCATGCAAATCCAATGCCTTCTTAAGCAGGACATTTTGATCTAAATCAGAGAAATAGCTCGAGTAACATACTTCCACAGATAAAAGTCTTGCAATTCTTCGTTTACTAAGCATTTCGGTCACTCACGAAAGATGAGATTTAACCTGTTGACGCACATTCACGGATTTCAGAAGTGAGACCACTTCATACGCAGGAAGACCTACGACATTGAAATAGGATCCCTGCATCGATATCACAAAACTCTGAGCAATCCCCTGTATCGAGTAACCTCCTGCCTTTCCTATTCCTTCCTTACTGGTTAGATAGAAATCCACCTCCTCATCAGAGAGTCTTTTGAATTTTAGTACTGTCATAGTAACCCTCTGTCGCACCTCGCCTGAACTCGTCACTAAACAAATCGAAGTATAGAGTCTATGTTTTCTACCACTAAGCATCTCAAGACAGCATCTGACATCGCTATCAGAAAGAGCTTTCGGTAATATCCTCCTGCCACACGAAGCTACTGTATCCGCAGTAATGATGTTCTCGAGTGGATAAGCTTCCCTGAGTTTCAACGCCTTTTCCAAGGCCATCCGCTTGACGTATGACAATGGAATCTCCTTTTTCTTCGGAGATTCATCTATCTCAGGGGAAACAACACTCTTGGGAAAAAGTCCCAAAACACTCAGTATCTGAAGTCTGTGCTTTGAAGAAGAGCCAAGGATAAAATCAGAAGTCATAACAGAGAATCACGCACCCATGTCTAGAGAGGCACACTTATGTAAAAATTAGGATATCCAGAAAAGATCACTTCTGTGGCTTCCATTTTGCCGGTCCCTCCTTGGAATCCTCAGGACGTCTTCTACGGAAACCTTCCCTTTCGACGATAATTCCCCTATTTGTGTCGTAATGGAGCGACATTGCTACAACGACCTTATCACTGAGAATGATTTTAATTTTCTTTCTGCGCATCTTGCCGCAGGAATGAGCTAGTATTTCCTTTCCATTTTCAAGCCTCACCCTGAATTCAGGTCCGCGCAAGACTTCGATCACTTCCCCTATGAAACGCTTTTCATCTTCTTTGGGCATATTTATTCTTCTTTTTCCCTGACATAATAATTTCTCATAAATTCAGCGTGACCCTACCTAACACGCAGTAAATTGGGTAGCACACCGTCGCACTGAAGAAGGATTCAATCCTATCTATCAGGATACTGGTTAATAGCAGGATTAACAATCATCTTTGTGCCACTGCAATGAAGTATTTAATATTTCTGTAATAATCACATGATAGCGGAACTATCCTGAATCATCTGTGAGAGTTTCCTGGAATCGTAAGAAGTGAGAAGTGCCGTTCTTAGGAATACACATCTAGAATAATACTACAAATAGCTTCTTGACTGCATGCTTAGTTCTCGGAGGCAACACCTCTGTTCAAAGTTGTGAATTGCGTTTAATCACATTAGGATCTAGTATTGAATTGCTCTTTTTTCTATCGTTTTCGTGTATGGTGAGAATGAATACTCCACAGGCTTTGATAGGTTCTGCAGCTCCACAATTTTCCATCGCGTTTAACGGATCGGTGTACTCGTTATCCAGCATCGCTGGTTCCTCAGGTACGTTGGTCATGTTTATTTGCAACCATTGCCCCTACGTAAAGGAAATAATAACGAATTTAGTAGAAGACGTTAAACTAATGCAGGCCAATGGTATAGGAGTGATCGCGATAATGCCAAATGATTTTATCGCCTATCCAGAGGATTCACCGGAGAAAATGATAGAGTTCGCACGTTCGAATAATTTTTCTTTTCCATATGTCCCGGACGTCAACCAGGAAGTCGCAAGAAAATATGATGCGGTCTGCACTCCTGATTTTTTTGGCTTCAATGATAAGTTGGAATTACAGTACAGGGGGCAGTTCATGGACAAGGAAACTGGGACACGGGATCTTTTCAATGCGATGATCGAGATTGCAAAGACAGGGAAATCATCAGCACCACAGAAGCCTAGTATTGGGTGCTCAATAAAGTGGAAATAGTTTTTTAGATATATCGGTACACCCCTCAAATGATCAATGATGGTAACGCTTTATTCGAAGTAATAGCTCTGCTTTCCACTGCTATACTGATAGTCTCGTTGTTTCTGAAGTTAAATATCAGTCCAATCTTGGGCTACTTTGTCGCCGGAGCCGCTATTGGGACGCATGGTTTTAAGATAGTTGAATTCTCTTCAGCTATGGAGGTTTTCGCAGAATTCGGGATAGTCTTTCTGCTTTTCCTGATTGGGCTGGAGCTGACACTGGATAGAATCATGTCGATGCGACGGCATGTATTTGGGCTAGGAACATTACAAGTCATAGTCACTGCAGCGGTGATAGTGTTCATCTGCAGAATGTTCGGAATTAATTCAAGTGCATCCATCATAATAGGATGTGCTTTTGCCCTCTCATCGACAGCAATCGTCCTCCAAGTTCTACAGGAGACCGGTATGAAATCGAATCAGGTTGGTAGGCTATCGATAGCAGTACTCTTGATGCAAGACTTCACGGTAGTGCCATTGCTCGTTTTTGTGGCACTTCTAGGAAATAACGCACCACAGAATCTTCTACTACCTATTACCATGTCCCTCATTAAGGCAGGTATTGTCTTGCTTGGAATTTTCATTGTAGGCAGATTGCTACTCAGACCTTTCTTTAAAATGATCGCCTCTACTAAGAGTAGTGAGCTCTTCATTGCAACAACATTGCTGATAGTATTAGGTGCAGCATACATAACAGAAAAGTTGGAGTTGTCTATGGCTATGGGTGCTTTCGTGGCCGGACTGCTGCTTGCTGAGACAGAGTATAGACATGAAGTGGAGCAAGTAATATTTCCATTTAAGAGTCTATTGTTGGGATTGTTCTTCATGACCGTGGGTATGTCAATTGACCTTAGGATACTCATCGAGAACATAGATCTAATAACCGGTATAGCGCTAGCTTTAATGCTTCTTAAGGCATCGATTATAATAGCATTAGCAAAATTGTTTGGATTCAAGACAGGTCCTGCTATAAATGCTGGTTTGCTCTTAGCACAGGGTAGTGAATTTGCACTTATCCTCTTCAAGTTAGAGACAAGCATGACAGTCCTGGACACACACCTTGCTAATGTATTAGTCTCGGCGGTTACTATGAGCATGGCATTCACGCCACTTTTCTCGAGCATTGGGAGCATAATTGCAAATAAACTAGAAGCTCCAGATAAGAAAATAGAGGAGGCCGAATTGATACAGCTGATGCGTGCCAGTGTGACTGATATAGACAATCACGTGATCATTGCAGGATTCGGCCGCGTAGGAAAAATGGTGGCCCGAATGCTATCTGAAGAACAGGTGAATTACATCATCATTGATATCGATTCCAAAGTAGTAGATAAGGCTCAACGTGAAGGTTTCCCTATCTTCAGGGGTAACATAAATAAGCTTGCCACATTGGAGGCAATTGCTGTCGATCGTGCTTCGACTGTTGTCCTATCCATGCAGAACGAAGTTACAAATAAAAAGGCTATTAAGTTCATCAACGAGCATTTTCCTCATGCGACTATCGTGGCACGCGTTTCCGATTTCTCAGATATCAAGACGCTTAAAAAGCTGGGCGCACATAAACTGGTCCCAGAAACATATGAAACAGGTCTGCAGATAGGCGCTGAAGTCCTACAGTCTGTAGGTTTGGGTTCTTTTGCAATTGCTTCGCTCAAGGAGCGCTTCAGAGCAGGTGATTATGCAATCCCTAAGGATGTCGTGAAAGAAGAATAGCCCAGAATGCTCTGTGAGCGGACCACGTTGATTGGGGCATCTTCCATGAAACCGGGTAGCACGACTCTTGTGGAATAGGGGTCTGCACCAGGCTTGTTATTCCCATTCAATTGTAGCTGGTGGCTTCGATGTGATATCGTAAACGATCCGTGATACTTCTTTCACTTGATTCGGTATTTTAGTTGCAATCTCATTCAAGAACTCCAAGAAGAGGATCTTATCCGAAGAGTCAGACTCGAATGGATAAGCACTAGCTGTCATTCCATCTCGGGAAGTCACTGCACGGACGGCACAGACGTAATTATACGAACGTTTATCACCCATTACCCCAACCGAGCGAATTGGTAGTAGAACAGTAAATGCCTGCCATATTTTCGAATACAGGCCATACCTTCTCATTGTAGAGAGATATATATCATCGACATTCTGTAGGATTCTTACTTTTTCCTCAGTAACCTCACCTAGGATTCGTATTGCAAGGCCTGGCCCAGGAGAAGGATGTCTCATCAATATCGTTTCATCCACACCCATGTTACGACCAATAGCTCTGACTTCATCTTTGAATAATAATCTAAACGGCTCGAGTAATTTGAGCCCCATTTTTACTGGTAGTCCACCAACGTTGTGATGGGATTTTATCGCATGGCTACCACTGACACCTGATTCAACGATATCCGGATAAAGAGTACCCTGCAGCAAAAACTCCACATTTTCTATGGTACTCGCTTTACTCTCGAATACGTTAATAAAAGTTTCCCCGATTATTTTTCTTTTTTCTTCTGGTTCGGTGATACAGGCAAGTCTATCAAAAAACTGATGAGATGCAGATATCACCTCCAGAGGAATCCCCAACAAAAAGAATGATTTTTTTACTTCATCGACTTCATTTTTTCGCAATAGTCCTGTATCGACGAAAATGCAGTGCAACCTCGAACCTATAGCCTCATACATGAACTTCGCTGCAACTGTGGAATCGACACCTCCACTGACTGCTGCTAGTACATGCGATTCCCCGACACTTTGTATAATTTGTCGTTTCTCCTGATTGGAAAAGATCTGTAGATCCCAGGTATTAGCTGCTCTGGAAATTTCTATAAAATTCCGTAGAAGGATCTCACCGTTCTCGCTATGTGAAACTTCAGGGTGAAACTGGAAGCCGTAAAGTTTCTTCTGATCATTCGCAATCACTGCGAATTCACAATCTTCTGTTCTTGCAATCCCTCTAAAGCCATCTGGGACCGTCGCCACTGTATCACCGTGACTCATCCAAACCGTAAAACTACGCTCCTTGATATTCTCAGTAATTAAGCTTTCCCCTGTAATTTGCAGTTCCGCTTTACCGTATTCGCGTTTTTCACCAGAAACCACTCTTGCACCAAAAAAATCACTGATCAGCTGTTTGCCATAACAGATCCCCAACACCGGAACACCATATCTAGAATTCACATCTAGGATCTCACTTACCAAATCTCTATAGTGCACATACTCATCAATGGATTTATGACTGCCAGACAAAATTATACCCTTCATTGCACTAGAGAAGACAAAGCCCTCAGGAGAATAAATCTGGGAATAACATTTATTCTCCCTCAATTTTCTGGCAATAAGTTGAGTAAACTGGGAACCTAGATCAATTATTGCTATTTGTGATGTCATCTATATCGCACAAGGGAACAGGCAAATTATATTCCCGAGCAACATCGAAATCCAGCGAAACAACATTGATCCGGACTTCTAGAAATATCTCAGAAGAATAAAGAACATGGGATAAACGTAGATACTCTCAACGTTAGTAACTTTATTAAGCGATCAACTACTCCTGAGAACTGAAAGTATTTGTTCAACAATAGGATTGTATATACTTGCAATTTCAGGATCCAGAACTGGAGGCACAGCGCTATCGCCTGAATGTGAAATCTGACTAATGAATGGCACTCTACCCAACACCAGCATGGAAACTGAAGAGGCAAATTCCGTGACATTTCTTTTCTCACCGATGATATATTTTTCCCCTGTAATTGAGTCCATATAACTCATATTCTCGACAATACCTAATACTGGTGCCCCTAATTTCCGGAACATCGCATTTGCTCTCGCGACATCTTTAAGTGCGACCTTCTGCGCAGTGGTAACCAGTATCACACCATCTGGATAAAATTCATTGCAAAGCGTGATATGTACATCTCCAGTACCAGGAGGTGTATCGACTATAAGGTAATCCAATTCATTCCAGAGCGTATTCAAAAGAAAATTATGCAAAATTTTGGATAACATAGGTCCACGCCATATGATCGGTGCATCTGCATCCACCATTGCACCCATTGAAATGTATTTTAGGCCGAACTTTTCCAATGGAATCAATTTCTCCGTTTCACTCATAGAAACCCTCACATCCGCGCCGAGCATGAACGAAAGTGAAGGACCATGAATATCTGCATCTATTAGACCAACCCTGCTCCTCTGTGCCAACAGGACAGCAAGATTCAGAGCAATTGTAGATTTCCCAACACCACCCTTCCCGGAAGCGACTAACAGTAGTTTGGAAACGTTCGTGATCGCTTTTTTCATTGCTTTAGGGGCTCACAGTAAAATCGATTTGGCATATAAGTATATCACATGGGTCGACCTACATGTGTTTTTTGAACTTCATACAAAACATAAATCACCTAGAATAGGCCTAATGCTTGCATAGTTGATTTCTCAGCTGTATTAATCTTTAATTAAGTGAGGTCAGATACTATCGACTTTTTGGTATACGTAGGTTTGGCTTGTGTGCTTTTATTTATAGAACTCTGAGTTCTATTTAAACTTAGATTTGGAAAAATACAGGAGATAAAATGTATAAGGTTTCTAGTGTTGCGCTGCTCTCAGTGCTGTTATTGATGTCTGGTTGTTTCAAAAAGGGAAGTGGCTCGTTTAAGTCTAAAGGTGGTAAATCTTACCATGCAAGTCGCCATCTGGACGCATACTGCTACTGCCCACCAAAACAGGGGACTATAGGTATAACTCATTTCGAGTTTGATAGCTCCGAAGTTCTACCCGAAGCAATGGCGCTCATTGACGAACATATCAGAGATTGCGTTGCAATGAGGATGAAGGACGATCCAGAAGTAAAGGTGCTTGTTACGGGACATGCAGATAAGCGTGGTACTCAAGAATACAATCTCGCGCTCGGTAGCCGTAGAGCAAATGCTACAAAATCTTACTTACTAAAATCCCTGCTCAATCAGTCGGGTGCATCTGTGGAAGCTTCCACAGCCACTGAAGTGTCTTCAGGGGAAGTGACTGAAGGAACTGCTGTACAAAGCGAGACCAATCTCTCCGAACGTTTCTGCCTGAACTCAAAAGGAAAAGCAGAGCTGGTTGACGAAGGCGAAACAGAAGAAGCTCATTCAAAAAATCGTAGAACTGTCATAGAGTTCGTCAGGGAATGTAACTAAATATCTCCGTAGGAAACGGATAGGTATTTACCTATCCGTTTCCTTGTGGGTTGTGTTCTACCCTCTTCTCAGCAAGCTTGAACATTACGAATAAGTTGTTAGCATGTTACTATGTTCACATAGGGAATTGTAGTGCCGTACTTGTTTCGCTTTTTGCTTTTGTGCTTCTCGTTTTGCTTTGCTTCTGAGGTGCCTGTCCAGGGTGGAAGACAGGAAGATCTGCTCTTCATTGCCCAAAAAGTGAAGAGTATCGATGAGAAACTCGCGAAGCTTGAAAAATTGCTTCAGCAGGACCGGGGTGCCGGAGTAGTCTCGAAGGAGCAGGTTGCTATCGATCCTCAGAAGGTTTCTGTATTACCAGTTACCCCTCCTGCGAGGAAGCCTGCCTTCGAACAGCAAGGCAGTGCTACTAGGCGTGGTTCCAGCAGGACAATCAAAGAGATAGATCTCCCCGAACCTTCAGAAGAGGAGGACTCTTACAGGCATGCACTACTTCTGATTAAGCAGTCAAAGAAAAAAGAGGCAGAGGCGCAGTTGAGTGGATTCATTGAGCGTTTTCCTGAGAGTAATTTGTTGGATAACATTTATTATTTACTTGGGGATCTCTACTTCTCCGAAAAAAATTACAAATTAGCGTCACTCAACTTCTTAAAGAGTTATCGGAGCAACAAAAAAGGCAGTAAGACACCTTTAGCTTTGGTAAAAGCAATCAAGTCCTTGAGACTTATCAAGGAGTACGGACATGCATGCTCAATCCTCCACAGGGCACTAAATGAATTCCCTGATAATGCAGCAATAAGAATGCAGCTCGAGCAGGAAAAGGAGAGTCTTTTACCCCACTGTAAAAATTAATGTAATGTAAATTTTCATTTTGGAGTAGATCGTTTGTCTGCTATCATTTCCGTGTGTCTTTTATTAAATTAATAAGTGCCTTTAGTTCTATGCATTCTTGACGGTTGGGGTGTTTCGCTAGAAAACCAACATAACGCTATCTATCAGGCACGTACTCCAAACTACGATGCCTTGCTCAAGAAGTATCCACATTCTTTGCTCGCGGCTAGTGGACTTGATGTGGGTCTTCCCAATAATCAAATGGGGAATTCAGAAATTGGGCACCTGACGATCGGTAGCGGCAGAATCATATACCATGATCTTGTACACATCAACAAAAAGCTGGAGGACATAGAGCAGGATAAGAGCCTCAATTCATTTGCAGCCGGCCTCTCAGGAAAGGCTTGTCACGTTGTGGGATTACTTTCCGACGGCGGAGTGCACTCGCACATTGATCATATCGATAAAATTGCTGATTACCTGGAATCAAAAGGTATAAAAGTACATATCCATGCATTCCTGGATGGGCGCGATACACCACCAAAGTCAGCACTGAGGTATATCAAGAACGAAAAAAACATTGCAACTCTCTCAGGACGCTACTATGGGATGGATAGAGATAAAAACTGGGATCGCACACAAGAAGCGTACCAAGCAATTACGGATCCAGAAAAAATTAAGAATGTATTCAAAACACCAACAGAAGCAATCACACATTACTATGCACAAAACATCACTGATGAATTCGTACCAGCCTCGGTAATAGATGGTTATACAGGAGCTCGAGATGGAGATGCTTTATTCATTGCAAACTTTCGACCAGATCGAGCAAGACAGATTACTTCAGAGTTATTGGGGAAAACCAATTTCTGTGGACGAAAAATAAAGTTCTCGAAAATAATGACTATGAGTCAGTACTTTGAAGAACCTCTTCCAACGTTCGTACCACGGATGGAAATCAGCAACACACTATCAGAGATCATCTCACACATGGGGATGCACCAGCTAAAGATAGCGGAAAGTGAGAAGTATGCGCACGTAAGTTATTTCTTCAACGGAGGAAGGGAAACATCGTTTCCGAATGAGGAGCGTATTTTAGTGGACTCTCTACGTGTGAAGACGTACGATACTGCACCACAAATGGGAGCTTTAGAAATCACAGGAAAACTTGTAGAAGCTATAAAATCAAGGAAGTTCGACTTCATTGTTGTAAATTATGCTAATGCTGATATGGTAGGACATACAGGAAATATGCCTGCAACGATTGCCGCAGTCGAGACGCTAGATGATTGTCTAGGCGAACTTTATAAATGCACTTCCACAGAAGGATATGAGATGATAGTAACAGCAGACCATGGTAACGCGGAATCCATGTATAATCAGCGCACCAAACTTGCGAATACAGCACACACCACGAACCTAGTCCCGTTTATTGTACTATCGGACAGAGTGAAACAAGTAAAAAACGGACGTCTTTCAAACATAGCAGGAACCGTGTTGACGCTTCTCGGGATAAAGAAACCAACCGAACTCGAAGAAGGTTTAGTGTCCCTCATTAGATAGGAGTACAATCAGCCAGGACAGATAAATTTTTCAAATTTGCTCATCTACCAATAGCTGCTCCTCAGCATAAACATCAGAGTGTACCTGAGTCTCATCCACTTCATCTGAGAAGTCATACACCCTACTAGGCGGAGTCGAAGCGAAAGCGAGATAATCATCAATCTTTTGCTCAAGGAGTCGCAAATTAGACTCACCACTCATTCTAAAGTCAGCATTCTCAATAAACTCCACCCTAAACTTACCCAATCTCTGAGAGATTGGTGAGGTGAGTCTTAACAGCTCCGGAATATCACATAGCTGATCCTGATCTCCCTGAATCATCAATCCAGAGACGGTACAAGGAGACAGAAAAGAGAAGTCATGAATCTTCAATGGAGATGCAACAGCTACAAATCCTGAAATCTCTGGACGTCTCATGACAAGATTAAGAGATAGCCATGCACCGTAGGAAAACCCAGCAACCCAGAAAGAACTAACAAGCGGGTAACAAGACTGTAACCACTCAATAGCTGCGTTCGCATCCTTAATCAGGTCCTCATCACGCACACTAACTTGCCCGGAAGAATATCCAACGCCACGATAATTCATACGCAGGGTCGCGAGACCTCTCTTCGTAAAACAGGAGTAGATAGTTTTCACTACCTTGTTCCTCATCGTACCGCCGTGCTTGGGATGAGGAGGTAGAACAAGGGCCACAGACTTGGCACCAGGAACATCATAGTAATACCCGTGCAGCTTACCAAAGGAGCCAGCAAACAATATCTCTGAACCTTCTTGTGCCATTCTACAAAAAACTATGAAAATAGATAAATAATCGAAAGAGGAACCCGAAAACATCTCACAACAACTCGGACGCCACAAGCCTCCCTTTCCAATGAGCAAAACGGGCGAGTAACCCAACCAGAACCCCCAGCCAATAGCAGATTGTAACATACAATGCTTCTAAAACAATAGATTTATACCCTAAATATTGCGTATTTCACAATATTTCATCCTTGAAATACAGTATCTATACCTATCTTCACAGATTTCAGATGTGTTAGAGTAGCTCATAAGGAATCTCTATCTTACACCTTCCACGACATGCGTTACTACGTTACCACTCCTGTATACTATGTAAACGATGTCCCGCACATAGGACATGCGTATAGTAGTCTTATAGCGGACATCATAGCACGATCACTCAGAATGGCGGGCCATGAAGTGCTATTCACTACGGGGACTGATGAGCACGGACAAAAGGTCCAGAATACTGCTAGGAAGCTAAATATTAGTGAGAAGAATTTCGTAGATCGGATTAGTCTACGTTTCAGAGAGTTATGCGAGGTGATGCAGTACCAATTCTCGGACTTCATACGTACTACCGAGGCAAGACACAAAGAAGCAGTAAAAAATGTCTGGAATAAATTATGGCAGAATGAACTCATATATCTTGGAGAATATTCGGGTTGGTATTCCGAGCGAGACGAATGCTTTTATGCAGAGACTGAATTACAGGATGACAAGGCACCCACCGGTGCCCCAGTGACTTGGGTAAAGGAAGCAAGTTATTTCTTTAGGCTGTCACAGCTTTCGGAGAAACTAAGAAAATTCTATAAAGAGAATGAATCATTCATCCGACCAAGAAATAGATTCAATGAAGCCCTTTCGTTTCTGGAGATGGGGATAAATGACCTCTCTATTTCCAGAACCAAAGTAGAATGGGGAATAGCTGTCCCGAATGATCCATCACACACCATATACGTCTGGCTCGATGCACTGACAAACTACATTACATCCCTTGGATATCCTGATATCAGTCCTGACTCTAAATATTCAGAATTCTGGGAAAATGGTCACGTCATACACATAGTAGGAAAGGATATACTACGTTTTCATGGTATATATTGGCCAGCATTCCTTATGGGTGTGGGACTCAAAGTCCCTGATATCATACTCGCGCATGGTTGGTGGACCAACAATGGACAGAAAATCTCCAAATCTCTGGGTAACACGATAGATCCATTCGAACTGGTCTCAGAGTTTGGTGTAGATTCAGTAAGGTATTTCCTAATCAGGGAAGTGACAATCGGTAACGACGGAAGCTTCAGTAAGGCTCTACTGAAAGATCGTATCAACAGTGAGCTGGCTAACAACATCGGGAACCTACTCCAAAGAACTCTCACTTTGGTAGTCAAACAATGTGGCTCACGAGTGCCAGAGGTACCTAAACTGTCAAATAGACTATTGGAGTTATCATATTCATTAGCCTCAGACTATAAGGCTAATATGTTAAAACTCAGCCTGAACGACTCTCTTGAAAAGATCATCCATCTTGCCACTCAAGCGAACGAGTATATCTCCCAAAGCGAGCCCTGGAAACTGAAGAATGAGCCAGAAAAACTACATGAGATACTCTACACCATGTTGGAGGCACTGAGAATCATCGGAATCGCATTACAACCTTTCATTCCCGGGTCTGCAAAGGCTATGCTGGACTCACTTGCAGTTCCAGAAGAGGAAAGAGCCATGGAAAATATGACAGCAGCATCTGCGATAAAGTTCGGAACACTGATAGAGAAACCGTCCCCGGTGTTCAAAAAACACGAATAATCCGAGTCTGAGAAAGCGGGGCAATGGATTCAAAATACAGCAGCATCGTGAATCAACTGGACAAGGACGCAACCCATTCTTTGATCTGGGATAAGGAGAGCATCCCGACTTTTCGGTCAAGCATCTTCCCATCTTTGAACAAGATCAATGTAGGAACCGCTCTAACACCATTTTCGATCGCCAGAGCCTGCTTTGGGCCATCTATGTTTACCTTATAGACAGATACATGAGGAGAAACTTCAGAAAAAGCCTGGAGTACAGGAATCATTTGTTTACAGGGACCACACCATTCAGCCCAAAAATCCAGCAGGACCAAGCCATGAGCATCAGAAACCTGCTTTGAAAAATCCTCTAATTCTTTCACTTTACGTCCCTATATTCCTTTCTTATTCTAGTTGCCTTGCCGGCTAGGGCCCTAATATAGTAGAGCTTCGCCCTCCTCACCTTACCTTTCCTCTCGACGGAGATGGACTTGATGGAAGGCCAGTACAGACAAAAGGTTCGTTCGACATAGACATCGTGCACGGAAAGTTTCCTCAAAGTGAAGGATGAGTGGACACCCTTATTACTCTTTGCAATACAAAGTCCCTTAAAGACCTGGGTACGTCCAGACGTACCTTGAACGTAAAACTCAACACTCATAGCATAACCAGATCTGAACTCTGGATACTCCCTGCCTTCGGAAAGTACTTTCCTTTGATTTTCATCAAAAGCGGCTAAAACATTCATATTCACCTTCTCACAAACCGTTTTCCTTCTTCTATTCACCTACTAGATCGGGCCTAATTCTCCTAGTTATATGTCCCGCGGAAGAAGCGCGCCACTCACCTATCTTTCTATGATCACCGCTGAGCAACACTTCGGGAACCATCAAACCCCTCCAAGCGCTCGGCCTGGTGTAGTGATCATGCTCTAAAGAGGAGCTAGTCAGACTTTCGCACTCGAGGCTCTTAGCATTACCCAACACCCCAGGGATCTGCCTGACACAGCTATCCATCACGGCCATCGCTGCGATCTCACCGCCAGATAGAACGTAATCCCCAACACTGAGTTCCTCAAAATTATAGTAATCCAAGAACCTTTGGTCAACTCCTTCAAATCGTCCGCAGACCAACAAAACACTTTCAGCATCGACGAAACCCGCAATCGATTTATGAGTAAACTTAGGTCCTCTGGGACTGAGGAAAACCCTCCTATTTACTTCACGGACTGAAAGAGCATACTCAAGCGCGTCACCAAGAACATCGGGACGCATCACCATTCCAGGACCACCCCCATACGGGGTATCATCGACGCGAGTCTTCGTAGCGAACCGTCTGATCGGAACGACTTCGAGAGACCAACATCCTCTACTGAGCCCCCTACCGACAACCGAGACACCTAGAGGTCCGGGGAAGACTTCTGGGAACATAGTCAAGACAGTAAAGTGCACAGGAAGTACTCACAACACGTGCACGAAATGTCTACCATTCAGGCCCACGGAAAAAGAAACAACCCCAGATTTCAGTGCGAACAGAGTGTGATCCCTGCCGATGCCGACATTCTTCCCAGGATGGAACTTTGTACCACGCTGTCTCACTATTATGTTACCAGGAATGACGCTCTCACTACCGAACTTCTTAACGCCGAGCCTTTTACCTATGGAATCTCTACCGTTACTACTACTACCACCGGCTTTCTTCGTTGCCATAAAACTTCAAATAAAACAAATAACAACCCAAAGCAACCTCGAAAGGCGCTACATATTCATCAAATCACGATATCCTTAATCCTAAGCACAGTCACGGACTGTCTATGACCATTCTTTCTACGAGAGTTCTTTCTGCGTCTTTTCTTGAAGATAACCAGCTTCTTATCTCTTTCCATGGAAATCACCTCAGCCCTGACAGTACCGGAACCGAAAATGGATTTTGATTTCTCATCAAGCACATACTTGACGGAAGACATCTCTATCTCCTGACCAAGTTCGGCCACAATTTTTTCCACTTTGATAACTTGCCCTCTTTTCACGAGGTATTGCTTGTTACCTTGCTCAACTACTGCAAGCATAAATTAAATGATTATTTCGACAGTCTAAAGGCCAATTCTAAGTCGTCTCCGGATGAAAGTAAAGTGGACCTCAATAGAGGATTCCAGATAGACCAGATAGAGGATTCCAGAGCATTCAGTGAAATAATTTTCCCATAACAACGCCTAACTACAGAGTAGAGCTCACGCTGACCTACGATTAGTAAATGCTATGGCCAAAGTTCCATCATCTAGATAATCCATCTCGCTTCCGACGGGTATACCGTGTGCCAGAAACGATAGCTTGACTGGCACATTCTTAAAGAGATCTACGATATACTGAGCAGTTGTTTGTCCCTCGATTGTCGAATTAGTGGCAATGATCAACTCCTTGACGCCTGTTTCAACAACTTTCTCCCTTAAACTTTCTATTTGTAGGGACTCAGGGGTGATGCCATTTATCACTGATAGAGCACCATTCAATACGTGATATTTTCCGTTGTGTACACCAGCCCTCTCGATTGCCCATAAATCAGTAATCTCCTCGACAATACATAGAATACTGGAGTCCCTGCGATCATTCGTACAAATCGAACAAGGTGATACGCTTTCGAGATTCCCACAGGATTCACAGCTTCTGATTGTATCGTATAGGACTTGCATCGCATCGATAAATTTTAACAACTTCGTTTCCTTAGTCTTCAGAAGATGCAGCACTATCCTCCTAGCTGACTTAGGCCCCAAACCGGGTAAATTTTCTGCTAGCGCAATCAGAGCCTTTATTTTTCCATCCATTAACTTTGTTATCTGATCTGCTATAATGATAGCCTGATTTTGGTCTTGTGCATATTTCATGTTTTCCCGTGTACCTTGGGTCCTATTAGTCTTCGCGGCTTCGCTGTTATTGGACTTTTTCTCTTCGACTGCGTTGGCTTTCGACCCGCTGCGTTTTAATCCCGAGACAATCACCGTGGATAAGAATATTTCGCTGCCTAAAGATCACGCGATTGGCAGCACAGATGCACCTGTTACGGTCATAGACTATTCTTCCTTTTCTTGTACGCATTGCAAAACTGCTTTTGAAGAATTAATTAGGCCCTTACACGAAAGTTACGTCAAACAAGGGAAGGTCTTATTAATCATGAGACATTTCCCATTGGATTATCTTTCATTCAGCGCTTCGGTTTTCTTGGAGTGTTATCGGCAGCACGTGGAGAGCGACAATGATAAGTTTCTGAATATCACAGGCGTGCTGTTTGACATCGGTGCGGAGGCCAGAAATAAAGAAGATCTGACAAGCAGGCTCGACAAGATCATTCTGGACAGCGGACTTTCGGAAAGTGTCCGTAAAGAGTTCTCGAGCTGCATGAATGATCTGGATGTAAAGAATGAAGTGTTACATTCAAAACTTTTTGCTATAAAGCAATTGGAGATTGCTGGTACACCCGTGCTCTACATCAACGGCGAACGATATACCGGGAAATTCAATTTCTCTAACTTCTCAGATCGAATTGAAAGAGCTCTGGGTAAAAAATAGATTCTTAGATACAGCGCCTGTTTTCGTGGGATTGTCCTTCTCCGATACGCGGATGTCTTGTCGTTTGTCATGGTTTCGCTTTGTATTTGCATACAGAGTTTTTCATGACAGAGAGAATAATCCCATGATCAGGATGCCGATAAGCTGGTTCGCAGAATTTATACTTTTATTAACCACAAGAGCCGTTTCGCTGAAGCCTGCGCATATAGTAACCCCAAAGAATAGTGAAGTCTTTCATAACTGGAATCAGGGATTTTCTACATCACTCTAGTCCTTTTCCAGCTGTGTTTCGCATTTTTGAAGGATAAGGACAAGACCTTAGGACGGACTGTACGAGCTTAATATCCAGTAGATCCACACAAATATAGGCAGTTAAAGAACTCTTTCACGATAAGCAAATAACCCTGCCTAAAAACGAATTTTTAAGAGAATCCATGTTGACATGATCAGATTTCCTTAAGACAATGTGTCACTACCATTCTTTTGATATTTATGCGGACTTTTCTGTTACTTTTAGTGCTCATTGCGATCGCGAGTTTCCCTTTTATTTCGAACTGGTATTACGGCGTCCACAAGGATGCTTATGAAACCGCACAGATAGAGAGTATAGTTGAGAAGTATATAGAAAAAAATCCGGAAAAAATTTTGGAATCTGTAAGTCGATATCGACTTACTCAGTTCGAGAAGCAGCAGCAACAGAGGGCTCAGGAAATAAGAAGTGCTATAACAAAACATAAAAATGAAATATTTGATTTCAATTATCCTTCTAGGAAAGTCCCGGATGCGAAGACTACCGTTGTCGAACTCTTTGATGCTTCATGCGGCTACTGTAAGATTGCATCCCAGATGCTGGTTAGGGCAATGAACGATTATCCGAATGCCAACTATATCTTGAGGAACCTTCCTATACTGGGACGGAACTCAATGGTTGCTGCCAGGTATGATCTCGGGTTTTCGCTGTTTATTAGAGAGAAGGGTTTATCTTTTTCCAAATACTTGGAATTTTATTTGAAACTCATGGATCATAGTGGACAGTATGATCCAGAAGCCATTCTTGAGATGGTTTCCAGTTTGGGATTCAGCAAGGGAGAGTTTCAAAGCTTCTTTGAGAAGAATGCAGATAAAATCGATGAGATGATCAATAAGACCGTGGAACTGGCAACGAAGCTACAGCTCGACGGTACACCGGTCTTTATCGTTGATGAGCAAATCATTCAAGGTGCCAATGAGACAGAGCTTCGTGAAGCTCTTGAGAAAGCTAAGTGATGCCTTTGTGATCGTCAGTTGGTGATACGTCTTTGGCACAGCGGTGTGTCGTTGCTTTAACTCCTTCAGGTCAAGTTAGCGAAATATTTAGTTTTATGCCCTAGACTCTGACAGCAGATGGCTACTGAAAGATGGTCTGCGTTTTGGTGCCGTTAGTTTATTGACTGAACAGAATTCTATACAGGTAAACGAGATGACTCTACCCTTTCCGTTGCTGGGCGATGACGCTTCAGTAAGCATCACTGGGGATTTAAGTGAATTTACCTTACTACACAATGGTGAGGATTTGACCCCGGAAGTATTGAATCTTCATAAAAAAGATCCGGCCGCATACGTATTGGATAATTATCCACAGTACCGTGATTCAATAGAGAAGTTAGTCACGGTTTTGGATTATGATATAAGTGAAAGCCAAGATACTAAAATTCTACCGGATGATCCTGAACAGCGAAAATTTGAAAAAGCAATCAAAAATGTCTTAGAAAAACTTATGAAAGATAAGGAAAATAATCATGGTGTAAAATAGTGAATACAACCACCTCGCTCTGTACTGCACTCAGAGCACTTAAGAAACGTCATAGGTAGCCGTGGGACCGCTTATCTTAGGGTCACAAGGGCTTCGTCATCTTTCCCTGTATGACCGGTTGGGACGTCACATCCAGAATTTACAGATATCCTAATCCTCACTATCGGCACAGCAGCCATTCGGATTGTTGTATCCGCGGATAGCAGCAATACTGGGTCAATCAGATTATAATATAGAGCATAATAAATTTAATCTATTTTTACTTCTGTAACTTAGCATCGAAGAAAGATAATGAACATCCTTTCTGGAGTACGATATGGCAAACGGTGTCACACTATTTGATATTTTGTCAAATGACACTAATTTTAACACCTTAACCGATAGTACGGTCCTTGATCTGCTTAAGCATGATACCTCAAGTAATACATTAAAAGATACAACCGCAGCTGAGGTATTAAAAAATACAACTGCTGGAGATATATTAAAGAATTCAACCGCAGCTGAGGTATTAAAAAATACAACTGCTGGAGATATATTAAAGAATTCAACCGCAGCTGAGGTATTAAAAAATACAACTGCTGGAGATATATTAAAGAATTCAACCGCAGCTGAGGTACTAAAAGATGCAAATGCAAAAAATGTACTGGAAAACGCAAATGCAGCTGCGGTATTAAAAGATTTAGGCGCGGCGGGGACCCTAAAAGATGCAACAGCAGCAGGTGCCTTAAAAGATTCAGAAATTCAGGGCTTGTTAAAGGATAAGACCGCGGTAGACCTTTTAAAGAATGCAAGTCTCTGCGGAGTGTTAAAAAACAATGCAGAAGCTAGAAACCTTTTGAAAGAGACAGACTTCCAGAATCTATTAAAGGATCAGACAGCAGCAGGTGCCTTAAAAGATTCAGAAATTCAGGGCTTGTTAAAGGATAAGACCGCGGTAGACAGCTTAGAAAGGGCGATTGTTCGGGATACGCTAAAGTGCAAAGACGCAGCAATCGTTTTGCAAGATGAAGGATTCAGCGCTCTATTACGAGATAATGTCAATACAGAAGCTAGAAACCTTTTGAAAGAGACAGACTTCCAGAATCTATTAAAGGATCAGACAGCAGCAGGTGCCTTAAAAGATTCAACAATTCAGGGCCTATTAAAGGATGCAGCTGCGATAGGGGCTTTAAAACAATCGGGTATTTCTGAGTTGTTGAAGGATACTAATGCCAAGAGATTCTTAGAGGATAGTGCCTTCCAAGCCTCATTAAAGGCTTGTGAGAGCTCAAGTGAGCTACAGAATAGACTTAAAGAGATAACTATCCCCAAAAAATAAAGTGCGTAATGGAATTGCAGGCATTTTAAGCGCTTGTGTACAACGGATAGCAGCCGCATAACAACACCGCAGGTGTAAAAGCAACAGCACCTAGATGCTCCACTCAAAGGACACCAAAATGCGCACTGATGGAGAGTAGGAGCTACTCCTCAACCTACTCGGCAGACTTTGTTTCAATTTATGCACTAATGGGCATTGCATCCATTAGAAAGATTTGATACCTTTTCTCCGTAGTTCTTGGGGTACCTAGTGATTGCGCCTTAAGAGCTTGGATTGTGAGCATTATGAACAAGTTGCACTTTAGAGGAGATTATGTACACACACGGTGATGACAGTCTTTATGATTCAAACCAGGGATTGCACGATATTCTAGATCTTATACTTCAAGCTAATTTTCACGAGGTTGCTGGATCAGTCAAGACTATACTGAGTGGGGGAGAGGCAGCAACTGCACTTCTTATGAGTATCGCGGGTATGGCAACTAACTCCGATAATACTGTGGAAGATGAATTACAGGCTCTTGTGGACATCCTATTGATGCCAGACGTCAATGGTAATACCTGTACCTCGCTTACTAAGCTCAAGGCGGGTCTAGTCACTGGAACTCAAGTGGGGAGTGAAGATACTCCGAGTTCGAGTATTAATCTAGGCGGTGCATCCGAGTCAGGGACCATCCTGTCGTCTGAGGTCTAAGTCGACGGATGAGATCTTTGGTAAACTCAAGGAGGGTTTGCCCGGTCTTATGAATAACCTTCCACTAAAAAAGTTAAGTACACACTGCTAGTATGGTGGTCACGCCAGGTGCGTGATGAAACCTGTTCGATTTAGCACCATTGGGGTGTGTTGTACCCACTAATGGAATCTAGTGCTTTTCTGTCAGCGTTTTTTAGGCATGAATATATTAGTCCTACTATTTTGCTTTTCAGGCTTAGATTTAGAGTATTGCCAACGAATTACGCTTTAGAAGAGAAATTATGCATGTAAATTATGTCACACTGTTGTTCGAGCATACTGCAGAAGATCAAGCATTTCATACTAATCTAGTGGACTTGTTATCACAGCCACCCTTGCGTATGCTGGTGGTCCTGTGGGTACTATACCAAGTGGAGGCCCAGCGTTGATACAACTTCTCACGACAATCGCAAACACGCTGCTTACCAACACCGAAACTACTGTAGAGGATGAGTTAAGAGCGCTTACGGAAATTGTATCAGTCGCAAAACACGATAATACCACTTGTACTTCCCTAATCGAACTCAGAGATCTTCTAGTCTATACAACTTCTGAGCTTGATGGGTAGATTTTCACTAGAGCTATACCTGATTGTCACTGCAACATGGATACTTCAGGCGCTTTGAGTTTGGTGCTTGGCGCAGAAGCGGCACACTACCGCAGCCATTTATAGCAGCCGAGAAAAGGTGATCTTTCAGTGAACTGAGAAAAACTCAATTTGCCCGGGAACACAGCTGAGAATCTATCATTGAGGATACGTACGCCTATCTTATAGGAATGCTGCAGAAAGGTAATTCGACTGCACCACGGAAATAGAGGGAGTCTATATCATCAAAATCAATCTCTTCCAATCAGAAATCTTAGAATCTATAGAATCGTAGTTGCACTGCAGGTTCGGGAAGGATACCCTTTCTAAGTACATAAAACTGTTAGTATATGAGCCTGAGATGCGGCATAGTAGGACTCCCAAATGTCGGAAAGTCAACACTGTTTAACGCGATGACAAAAACGCAAGCAGCAGAAGCTGCGAACTACCCATTCTGTACAATAGAGCCGAATATCGCGAAAGTCCCAGAGTATGATCCACGCTTAGTGCAAATAGCAGAGATCTCAAAAGCAGAGAAAACTATCTTCAGCCAACTCGAGATTGTTGATATAGCTGGGCTGGTACAAGGTGCAAATCAAGGCGAGGGTTTAGGTAATAAATTCCTATCCCACATTAGGGAGGTCGATGTCATAATACACGTACTTAGGTGCTTCTCAGATGATGATATAAGACATGTCCACGGAAAAGTGGATCCACTATATGATGCTGAAATCATCAAAATGGAGCTCCTACTCGCGGATATGCAAAGCCTGGAAAACCGCCTCAAAAAAAGCAAGACTTCCAAACAACTCATGGAAGATGCTCTAGAGATCCTGAAAAAAGGAGATTTGCATTCAACCGAATTACTAGACGAACGGTTCAAGGAGTTACAGCTCCTGACATCGAAGCCAATGTTGTATGTCTGCAACGTTGAACAGGAAAATATTCTTTCCGGTAACAAATTTAGTACACAGATAGCAGAATTCGCAAAAACGAGCAATATGGAGTCAGTGGTGGTCTCAGCGGCAATAGAGGCCGAAATCGCTCTCCTCGAATCAGATGAGGATCGCAAGGTCTTCTTGAACGAATTTGGTCTGGAAGAATCTCAATTGAATAAAGTAATCCGCTTGGGTTCAAGACTATTGGATCTGATTGTCTTCTTCACTGCCGGAGAAAAGGAAGCCCGAGCTTGGTCCATAAAACGAAACTCCACTGCACCTCAAGCAGCAGGCACTATACATACGGATTTCGAGAAAAAATTCATTAAAGCTGAAACAATAAGTTTCTCAGATTACATAGAGTTCGGCGGTGAACAAAAGTGTAAAAGTCTGGGCAAAATGAGGATAGAGGGACGCGAATATATAGTACAGGATGGCGATATAATACACTTTAAGCATGGATGATATGGTAAAACCTGATACGAGCGCACTTTCGAAAAAATTAAGGGAAAATATACAAAGACGTAAACAATTCAAAAAAGATATCTGCGTGCAAGAAGTGCCGAAGGCCACCAATGCAGAGATCAATAATTGTGATTCCCAATTGAGTCCCAACAAGTCTCAAGACGACCCTAATGCCACTGCAAAAGGTAAGCATCCAGTTGGGAAGCCAGCAGTAGTCACAGGAGAACCCGAAAGCACAGATATTTGACAGAAAGTGGAAGCACCCTAGAGGATTCGAACCCCTGGCCTTCTGATCCGTAGTCAAACGCTCTATCCAGCTGAGCTAAGGGTGCAACTCAAACCCCCAGATTGTACCTCAGAACCTATAGAAACACCAGAGCTGATCTTAAATCAAACTTAAAAAGCTAAAGACCTGGGGTATACTCCTGCGAACGCAAATTCTAATTCTGGATACAGGAAACTGTGCATCTTTGATTCCGTGTTTCCTGGCACCTTCTCTAATCATACGAAACTGCCACATCCTCAGTGCAATATCTCATGACCCTCATTCTCTCAATGTACGCAACCTTTTCACCACCTTCAATGACAAATATAAACTTGTTCCACGTAGCAGTACTGGCCACTCTCGCTCTTCAAAAGAGAAGAGAGATATAAAAAAAGCATCCAGTTGACAGATAGAGCTCCACCAGAAAGAACAGAGATAACTTTTACTCAGTACTATTCAGCAATGAAGATGTCGGTAGATTCAGGCTGTGGTGGATAGAAATCAGCTGTTAAACTGAATCTGTCAGTATTTCCAGTATCATCTCCTCTTGTATACGGAATAGAACAGTGTTCTTGCATCCCCGAACAAGACTCCGGTAAAGCAAAATAAGCTCATCGATTTTTTCTGCAACACTATTCAATAAATCGCGATGCAACACAGCATCTCCATCGATAGCTTCATGTAAACTACTTTCTTCTCCTGTATATTCATTATTGTTCATAGTTGCTCCTGGAACTCCAATTACATTTCTATCAGTTAAGCCTTAAATAGTACAATGCAAGGCAATCCTCACGGGCCCGTTGCTGAAGCACATCAAGACAAGATATTTAGCAATGATTCGTTATTTCAGTGGACAAACTTTCACCCCTGTGACTGGAGACGCAAGAGCGCCAACATTCACAAATAGCATGGATTTAGGATCTAAGAAGGTCTTAATGAAGAGATTCAGGCTATCACCCTTAACATTCTGTATACCGGCCATGTATTTCCCTATACAATCGATCCCTAAATCAGCTTTCTGCATTCCCACAAGCAGAGCAAGAACATGCGCGGAAGTATCCATCCCCAATATAAAGGAATCCAACAACTGAGTTTTTGCGTCTTCGACGGTCGCTAGATCCAATCCAGACTGTTTTAAATTTTTCAGAAGCATCAGGATACTATTTGCAACTTCAGGAGCGTTGGCACCACTCGTGGAAGCGATACCAAGCAATAAATCGACACCCATATTATACAATTTCGTGTATACTCCATACGTGTATCCTTTCTTTTCGCGGATTTCACGCATCAGGATGGACTCGAGACCGGAACCACCCAAAATGTGATTTAGAACCACTAAATTATAGAAATTCTCATCAGTTCTACTTAATCCCTTTTGCCCAAACAAAATAATGTTCTGTGGAACGTTCTTCTCTATTGAGACACAGTTTACCTTATTAGAAAATTCAGGCTGTTCAAGGTTCCTTACTTCCATTACTGTTAGCGGGAACTCTATAAGATAATTGTCTAACACAGCTTTAACTTCATCAGAACTAGTGTTACCCAAGACAGCGACCCTCATACTAATTCTATTGAAGGTATTTACAACATGTTTCCGTATATCCTCTGCAGTGATCGCGTTTATGGTAGATTCTTTCCCATAAGGATTATTCGAGTACCCAGAGTTCGGGAATGCTACTTTCAGGAATTCCATCCTCGCAACAGATGAAAGATTATCTTCTTCCCTTTTGAGCTGCGCGATTTGCATACTCTTCACCTTAGACAGAGTTTCCTCATCAAGTCTAGGCTTAGAAACAGATTGGCAGAAAAGCTCTACAGCCTGTCTAATATTCTCCTTTGGAGCACTGACTGTGACCGTGAGACTGTTACTTTCTAGGTCGTAGGAAATTTTACCTCCTAATTTTCCCAGGGTCTTCATGAAATCCTTACTACTTATGTCACTAGCACCCTCTTTCAATACGGCCACGGCCAAATTTGAAATTCCTAGCTTTTCTTTTGAGTCATATGCGTAGCCAGTACCTTTGAAAGTAAAGCTATAAAACACCAATGGGATCTCATGCTTACTGACGAACCAGGCCTTTATTCCGTATTTACTGTCGATTTCATCAATCTTCAAGAAAGCAGTTCCTTCAGCAGCATGACACCCAGTCGTGACTAGAAACGCAATAAACAGGATAAGATTTCTGAGCATATTATTTATCCAGGTACCCTATAACTTTCTTAGAATTCAACAAACTTGTAATAGCAATGTTGATCTGCTCCGGTGTCACACTGGCAATCTGATCAGCCAGTTTCTCAAAGTAATCAAAATCAGCTCCGACGGAAAGAGCATCGACATAACTTATACTTCTCGCTTTGAAACCATCCAAAGCTTTCATTAGACTGACTTTTAACATTGCCTTCGCAACTTCAATATCCTCATTTGCTATGCCACTTCTTAACACATCAGCAAGGATTCTAGAAACACTTGACTCAAGAACCTCCAATTTCACATCTGGACTCAGCGGTGTCACAACTATTTCGACTATTCCTTTACGCTTGGTCAGATAATCATAGTCTACCGATACGTCCAACGCCAGACGGAGATTATGGGTCAGCTCTGTACCAAGGACACTAAGTTTTCCACCAGCAAGAATCTGCGCCGCCACAAGAGTTGCAAAATGGCTCTTATCTGAGATATTCGGGGCTTCGAAGAGATAAATCAAATTACGCTCCTCATTCATACTATTCAGCATCTTGACAGTGATATCCGCACGATGTTCTGGTTCCAGCGGAACTACATTAGAGGAATCCTTTCCCGTTTTAAGATTGGGAATCACCCCATAATACTTATTCACGCACCCTTTTACTTTGTTGATATCTATATCTCCAAGAATGACGAGGACTGCTTGCGAAGGTTGATAGTATTTCTGATACATCTGTTGCGCATCAGCTTGATTTAAACTCAAGATCTCTTGTTCCCAACCTATTGTGTTCCAAGCCGTATCATTCCTGTAGAATGCAGCGTACATTTCCTCAGATAGACGCACCAGCGGTTTGTTATCCAATCTCATTCTACGTTCTTCCAAGACTATTTTACGTTCCAGCTCAACAGCCTCATCTGTGATGGCTAGATTCACCATCCTTTCGGCTTCGAGTTGCATTACTTTTTCTAGCTTATTCTTGTTTACAAGCTCATAGTAGACCGTGCGATAGTCAGATGTAAAAGCGTTGTATACCGAATTAAGTTTATCTATTTCTTTGCTGATATTCTGGATATTCTTCGAGCTCCTGAACATTAGGTGTTCAAGGTAATGTGCTACCCCTGACTTACCTTTAAGGTCGTTAGCCGATCCAACTTTATAGAGCAAGACGTGCGACACGATAGGAAGAGTGCCATCCCTGATTAGATACACACTTAAGCCATTACCCAGAGTATAGTGGACTTTCTCCAACCGCTCTGCGCATCCTGGACTTCCAATGAGAGTCAATATACCGAGGGCAAAGCAACATAAAAAATTCCTCATGACACTTTCCAGCATTTAGATATTCTCCTCTAATCAGCATTTTGTTCATTTTTCCAGGCACGGTAAAGGAGACACATCACACCCAGAAAGATCGCCACGTCAGCGAGATTAAAAGCGGGCCAATGCCACCCCAAAACGTGTAGATCTATAAAATCACGCACTGCACCAAAAGCAACCCTGTCGACCACGTTACCAAGTGCACCACCAAGAACGAGTCCCAATGCAAATCCCTCAAGTGAGACGCCACACTTACAACACGAGAACAGCAAAATAAACACCACCAACGGCACGTTGAGACAGATGAAGAAGACATTCGAAAATTGAAACCCTTTCAATAGTCCAAAACTCATCCCTGTATTCCGCACATCGACAAGATTCAAGAATGGCAGAACCTCGATTTCTACGATGTCCTCCACCAGGGCACCGCATAGATACTTAGTATAGAGATCCAGCAGCATCGTGGAGGATCCCACAAAAACAACAAAAAGTAAAGTAAAAAATTTGAAATCCCTAAAAAATTTTTTCCCAAACATAGCAACTATATACCGAAAACCTCGAGAGCAGTATCCGGGACGCAAATGAGAATCACTGATCGAATTTTTTGAAAAATCTACAATCAAGGTTCTCACCGGTAAGTTTATTAATGAGCTCATCCATGGAATAGCGTGCTCCATTTGCGCACACATTGGTATTTAACCAAGTGATCAATTTTTTTATCATTGGCTTACCATTTTGATATATTGCATTCTCTGATTTCATCATGTGGAAAATCTGACCTGCTGCGATCATCCCCTTGAGATAGGATGGATAGTAACAGAATTCACCAAAGAACCAATGATGATTATCTAGAATACTTGCAGACTGATCATTCAATCTAAAGTAGTATGATAAATCTTCCGTGAAGAGCTCTTGTATACCATCAAGTGAGACCTCACCATTTATCAGGGACCTTTCCAGTGAGAACCGGATCATTAGATGGGTGAGTGCAACAAATTTGTTTGCCCCCATGATGGAACCTGAATATATAGGTTTTTCCTGTACTCCCAAGACTTTCGCAAAACCTTTTTCCTCGAAAAGAAAATGTGAGAATAGGAAACCTTGAGCAGCATACATTGCAATACTGGTTGGATTACATATTGGTTGAGCCCTCCACTTGTCATATGGAAGATTCTTCATATAAAGTCCCTGCCCTAGAAGAAACATCAATGACGGAATAACAGCTTCACCTTTTTCCTGTACGATCAATTTTATTCCATTTTTCTCACCAAGAAGGTGAAAATGATCACCAAAATCGATTCTCACAACATTCTTTGGAAAGAATTTTTCAATTATTCGCCTGTAGTTGAGCCTCATTTCCTTTCTATCAGTACTGGTGCTGCTTAGAGTTTCCCCAACGTTCTGGACCTTCATCTTCAGAAGTGGACTTACACCTATACATAGCTGTTCTAGTTGTTCAGGATCAATCTGATTAGCTCTTAGGAGTGCGGTATATTTATCACAATCGGTACCTTTAGCGTGGAGGGCTGCTATCGTCCTGACAACTTCCAGGAGATTCCAAAAGTCCTCTTTCACAATCTCGAAATTCCTTGCTTTTCTCGCTTCCGCATAGGACACTCTGCAGGCAAGCGACTTCTCTGTAAAATCCTTAACAAGATCGAAAGGGATGTTCTTTTTTCTGATGCAGAAATCCTGCATAAATCCAAAATTCACACATTGCCAATCGCTCAATTCATTAGATTTTGCTTTTATCCTGTCAATGATAAGTGCTACCTCATCGCTAGTAACGACATCGTATATAACCTCTTTCAATGTGATGATCTGGTGTACTTTGCTATCAAGAAGACTACCATGTAGTCTAACATCGAAGTCCAGAAGTTCTAAAGTTTTCTGTAAATCATCAATTTTAGTAAATACTCTCTCTAGTTTTTCATAATCTTCCATTATTTTTTAGTTTCTTACCTTTATTGCCTGACTAAATTATATACACAACGCGCCACCAGACAACTTTGGAGCAGCACAGCAGCCACACAATAAAGCCACGAAATTTCCATACTGATTCATAAAACGTTCAGAGATGCTTAACTCAGCTAACACAATAGGAAGACCTCTTATTGATTTTACCATCATAGACATTATAGTTGTGATATACGCATTTATAAACTATAGGATGCGCTTCTTGTGGAGCTTGTGCGTCTCCTTTTATTTGTTTTTATGACTATGAAGAAATTATTCTATACATCAATTTTGCTAATGCAGATAGTTGGTTCATCGACCTACGCAGCGAATCTGGACAGTACCTCTGAAAGCTTCTTGGGTAGCTACATGAACTTATCATACAGATCTGCTATTTTGGCGAATCAAGAAGGGTTCAAGGACTTCACTACGTTTAATCACGGTGGTACCGTGGGAATCTATTGCCCAGTACAGGGTGGCACTGAGGTAGGCTTAGAGCTAGACGTTATACGTCCGACAGGGCTTTTTTTAGACAAGGATGGTACAGAGGCTGATATGCTTGCATCTTCTATTATGTACTCTGGCCTGTTCAAGCTACAGAAGCAGCTTACCATCTCTGATGATATAGGGATTACTGCAGGGGTTGGAGTAGGGCCAACATATCTCACATTTGATACGTTTACAGGTACTGATAAAGGAGCGCCGTATGAAGATAGGAAAGTAGATTCCAAATTACAAGTGACGGCTGTTGGTGACCTATCCTTTTCTTTTCCCTTGACAGGTTCTTTGTCTGGGCGTCTCGGCTATTCCTTCCAATATACTCCGCTGGGTGATCTTACAATGAGGGAATCAGATTCTGAACAGGCAATTAAGGGTGGCTCTATTGTTTCTCACGCTGTCAAGGTCGGAATTTCGGCTCCTCTAGAAGCACTGTTCAGCTAGAACAAGTTGTCACTAAAAGAGGGAGCTTTTGAACAGACCTCCCTCTTTACGTATCAGGGGCTAGTCTTTTGATCATTGCTCTGGCTGCGTTTTCTTCACTTGCCTTTTTACTTGTACCGAAGGCTTTCTCAACTTTACTATCGACACGGACTTCTACCTCAAAAATAGGCTGATGATCTGGTCCTGTTCTTCCAATAACCTTGTACGTAGGAGGCTCCATTCCTCTGGCCTGTAGAAGCTCCTGCAGGATACTTTTAGGGTTTGCAGCAGTGGGGCTCGATTTGACCGCTAGATCATACCAATATTCCTTTATGAAGCGCGTTGCTGTATCGATTCCAGAATCCAGAAAAATTGCACCTATCAGGGCTTCCAATGCGTTTTCGAGGTTACTTACTTTTTCGCGTCCGCCACACAACTCTTCAGAACTTGAAAAGAAGATGTACTTTCCCAAATCTATTTTGCGCGCAATCATCGCAAGTGTGTCCCTACACACTAAAGAACTCTGTCGATTGGAGAGACTTCCCTCTGGATCATTCGGAAAAAGCTCATACAGGATAGATGCAATTACCATATCCAGCACTGCATCTCCGAGAAATTCCAATCTTTCATAAGAAAAGTTGACTTCCATACTAGGATGGGTCAATGACTCAATCAGCAGCGTCTTATTCTTGAATCGTATTCCTATTAAAGCCTCTAATTTATCTAGCTCCATAGTTTATCTACTTCGTAATATTCCCTGACATCATTCTTGAATAGGTGGACCATTACTTCACCCATATCAATAAGTATCCAATTAGCTGAATCATAACCCTCAAGCTTACAGAAAAATCCATGCTCTCTGATCAAGTCCACGATGAAATTCGCCAAGACTTTCACCTGTTTATGAGATTCCGATGACGCAACTATCATACAACCTGTCATTCCCCTACCGCCGTAAACTTTTATGTCATCGCCCTTGTGCTTGGACAGCTTTTCAAGGATCAAAGAGACAATTTCAGATTCCATATTCCTGATTACAATACCCACTTAACAATTCTTGCAGAAAGTGATCCTTATCTAAAGTCCTGTCACCTCACCTGGATACCCTTGCATCCGTTTTAGTCTTCTGCATAGAGTACGGTCGCATCAACTATAGCTCCAGGGGTTATATGCTCCATCCTAAGATGTCTACTCATGAGCCCTTCTATGCGACTACTTGTCGTAAGGTAGGCAAACTCCGCTTCCAGAAGACGCACTTCCAACTCAAGCATTGCTACATTCATCGCTAGAGATGAGAGTTCTCCAGATAAATCCTGCACGTAGAATTTACTTCTAAACATCAGAAACAATAGTAAAAGAACCAAAATAGATAAGATCAGGATCAACCTTCTGGCTATGCGCCTATATATCTTATTCATGTCTGGAACTCTTCGTTTTATATTCTCTCAATCACCCTCATTCTCGCTGAACGCGCACTTGGGTTATTTTTTACTTCCTCCATATTTGGCGTGACTACCTTCTTGGTCACTATGTTGAAACCATTTTTGTGTACCTGCTTAAATAGACATTTGACTATTCTATCTTCTAATGAGTGGAAGCTCACAACTATCACCCTACCACCTACTTTAAGCATTCCCAGTGCAGCTTGTAAACCTAACGCAAGTGCTTCCAATTCGTTATTTATGAATATTCTAAGTGCCTGGAACGTTTTCGTTGCTGGATTTATCTTGTAGTAGCGTCTGGGAAAACATGACAGGACGATTTCTGCAAGCTCAGTTGTTGTGACAATCCTCCTCTTATGCCTCGAATTTACGATTGCGCGTGCGATTTTTCTTGATAGTCTCTCCTCACCGAATTGGTAGATGATATCAGCGATCCTTTTCTCAGTATAACTGTTTACTATGGTCTCAGCTGTCAGATTTATTTTATTACTCATGCGCATATCAAGCGGTCCTTCATTCAGGAAGGAAAAACCTCTATCAGGAACTTTTAATTGCATGGTAGATACACCGATATCGAATACTAAACCATCCACTTTAATATCACCAAGTAGAGTGCTCATCTCGCTGAAATTCGTATTGAAAAACTCAGTGCGACCCACAAAGTCACTTTGGACCTCCTTGAATAGTTTTTCAACCGTCTCATCCTGGTCGATTGCATAGACAAAACAATCAGCACTACTCAGGATGGCTCTAGTATATCCTCCAGCACCGAAAGTCGCATCTACGTAAATACCGCCATCCTTAGGAGATAGCGCTTTCAATACCTCACCAAGAAGGACTGGTTTATGAAGATCTATACTTATCGACATTTTGCATTTTCATTATATTCCTTGAGTCCAACAGGGCACCGTTATCGCAATGACTCTCTTCTACATCCACACAGTGGAAATATGCTGCGGACACCTCCTCAATAGAAATCACTTGTCCACGTAAATACTCAAGTAATTGGCTTACTTATTCTATAAGCAATTAGTTTTTCAGTTGCCTTGGATGCATAGCGTGTGATATCGCCTGGGATAGCAATAAACTCAACTTCAGAAAAGACTTGCATAGCAGTACAGTGTATCTGCTCAGCATAGTCTTTATTATCAGTAGCCACAATCAGCTCACCAGAAGGATGAAGATTCTCTAGCAATAATCCTAGAAAAGGTCTGTTCACAATTCTGCGTTTGTTATGCCTCTTCTTGGGCCAGGGATCAGGAAATAAGATGTACACGGTATTAAAAATCTGTTTTTTTAATCTTTGCAACAAGATCCGGACATCAAGGCTCCATATAAAGACATTCGACAATCCTCTATTTTTAATCTCTCCTAGAAGCTTACATATACCGTTTTCATAGACCTCAGACCCAATGAAGATTTTATCAGGTGCCTCGAGGGCTCGCTGTATTAGGTGTTCACCATAACCAAAGCCTATTTCCAACACAATTTCTTTATTCGAGTTTCCAAGTATCTCAGGGCGAACCGAGAATTTTTCTAGATCCGCAAGCTTCGTAATATCGAAATTGCGTCCGCGAAGCCTCCCATATGATTTAAGAAGCGACACCTCATTCATTGCAACCTAGATAAGTATAAAAATGGAGAGATGTGCCACCGGCCTACCGAACATAAACACTTGATCCACCAAACACAGAAAACTACGCCACGCATCCACTAATACACGAAAGTGAACTGCGATGAAGTGATATCTATACCTAGCGCCTTGTAAGCTTCCCTTCTCTTAGACAGAGCCTCTGAGTAGCACTTTGTCTTAGGGTAACCGTTGATCAGCTCAGTGAATCTACTTATAGCAGCGTGATAGTTCATTTCTTTAAAATAGAACATTCCTATGGAGAAAATCTTTTCAGCTAGTATCTCATCGATCTCACGCAATTTTTCCCGCGCATCCGATACATATTTGGAACCTGGAAATCTCCTTATCAACTCCTTGAAAGTATCTTTGGCTCTATCAAGGAACTCCGTACTGTTGGCAAAATTCCTCAACATCCTGAAATATGCATTACCCTTGATGCTGAGCATATAATCCAGATCCTTACCAACGGGATAGTTTAGAATGTACTCATCAGCGCTGCCAGCTGCAGCTGCGAAATCCTTTCCATCGTATAGGAGCTCCGTGTAGAAACATTTCGCCTTTTCTCCAAGTGGGGAAAACGGTGAAACATCAGAAAGTTCCCTAAACAATGCCTTGGAAATTTTTAATTTACCTTGTTTTAGAGCGGATACGGCATCATTATAGACTGACAATTCACTTGCTTGCTTACCTTTTTCACTTATTCCTTTGACTTTCCCCGGAGTGCAACCAGAAACAACCAAGAGCGAACATAGTAAAAGAAGCAAAAAGTCGCAAATCTTTCTTCTCATTTATGCGATAAGGGATTAGAATACGACTGTTGATTATAGTCTGACAATGCAACTAAAGAAAGTTCTCGTTGTAGGAAATGGTGGTAGAGAGCACGCTCTGATTTCAAAGATCAAGGATTCCCCTTTGCTTGGCAAAATTTACACGACAAATCCCGAATTCAGCCGATTCGCGGAGCACATAAAGGCTGATCCTACCAATCACTTATATCTTTCATCTATTTGCAAGTCAGAGGAAATAGATCTGGTGGTTGTAGGTCAGGAGCGATATCTAGAGAATGGTATTACTGATGCACTGACAGCAGAAGGTGTTGCTGTATTCGGTCCAACGAAGAATGCTGCGAAACTCGAATCATCTAAATTTTTTGCCAAAGAGATAGCGGAGATGCAAGGTACACCGACTGCAAGGTATGCTTTTTGTTCATCACCGAACAATTTGAGGAAACAGATCGAGAGTATCGGAGATTTCCCAGTAGTGATAAAAGCGAATGGCCTTGCATCCGGAAAAGGCGTAGTGATGTGCGGGACTATGGATGAGGCATTACAAGTTGGAGAAGCAATGCTTAACGGAATGTTTGGGGCCGCCAGTAAGAACATAATAGTAGAGGAATTCCTACAAGGAGAGGAGCTCAGTTACTTTGTCCTGGTCGATGGACAAACTGTTTTACCAATCGGTTACGCAAGGGACCATAAACAAGTGACCCATCAAGGAAAGACGTATAATACTGGCGGAATGGGAGCATATTCACCAGCGCCAATTTCCACCAAGGTGGAGCAAGAAATTCTGGGAAGGATCATATATCCAACAATTAGTGCTTTGTCTTCTATCAATATTCGATATAAAGGTGTGCTTTTCGCCGGACTCATGCTTACCAACTCCGGACCGAAACTCCTCGAATACAATGTGCGTTTCGGTGATCCCGAAACGCAAGCTATTCTATCTAGATTGGAGGGTGATCTCCTTGATCTAATGTTCAAGACAGTTGGAGGAGAGCTTGATCGCGCATCCATATCATTTAGTGATGACGTATCACTATCCGTTGTATTGGCGACACAGGGTTATCCTGTAGACTATAAGACCGGTTACCACATTAATGGCGATAACCTTGAAAGGGCAATCAACGCTGTTGATGGGTTGCAGATTTTCAATGCGGGCATAAAATACGATGAGAATGGTAACATGCTATCCAATGGTGGACGTGTCTTAAATCTTGTGGTGAAAGGAAGCAGTCTAAACGATTGCAAGCGCAAGGCAAAACAAGCAATTGATATAATAGACTGGAAAGAGGGTTTCTGTTTACAGGAATTGACTACGTAATCTGCTATCCATGTATTGCTCGATGTACGGCATAGAGCCCATGTTTTAGATGGGTCTGTGTCGTGTGCAGTGAGTCGCCTTGTATGCAGAGGGTGTTATACAACTCCGCTTGGCCCATTTCCCGGTAAAAGATCGTACACGCGTGATTTACTTTCTTGCTGGAAAAGACGTACCTAGAAGTAACTTGGCCGGTCTTACATATTATAGCATATCAGCGACATTGAACCGCAATTGCATATCTCTCCAAGCCTCAAATTGATCCTTTGGTAGATTTTCCATCGGTGTACATAGGTACACAGCTCTGAGTGCGCTATCTGCCAGTACTCTCATAAATGGATTCTCATTATATTTCTCATCATCTACTATTTCCGCAGAGATTAGCTCACCACCTTGCCCTAGACGCATATTAACGGTGACTATAACATTATCGACATCCATGGCAGCGATCGGTACACGCCAACAATTTATAAAACGACTCCTTATAGAACTCACTACATCAATTCCTATACCTTTCCTTGGATCATATTCCACCTTTCCCTTTCCTATAGCACCTGATTTTTCACCGTCATTTTGTACGCTGCCAGCCGTAGTTTTTTCGTCCAGGGATTGAAGCAAACCCGCTAATTCATCATCCTCCTTTAACTGCTGACTCGAAATAGGTTTACGTATTTTTATACTCTTTACTGGCTTACTTTTCGATCTTTTAATCGGTAAAGCTGGTCCATCTTGGCCCTCAACCTCCACGCGCGAATCATTATCTGGCACTACTAGATCGTTGGTCTTACTATCATCAGGAACCGTAACTGTAGCAAATTTTTTCTCCGCCTTTTTATCTACTCGATCGCTGATACCTGCTGAAGTATCCCTGAGCTTAAGGTTTGTCACATCAGTGATTTGTATGGAGTCAAGCACAATGAAAGTGCTAGTATCAGCGAGCTTCTGTAGGTTAATCTTCCCGGAAAAGGACAGGGGAACAAGAACAAGCAGATGAAGTAGCAGTGACAGAAAAAAGGAGAAGTCCAGATGAAAATTTCCTGATATATGAAGATCTCTGATCATAGAATCTGCATACTAGGTCCAAATGTTACAATGGAGAGAAGGATCAACACTACTGAAGCTACAAAATCCAAGACGTATCAGAACGAAGAAACATCTACTCACTCGACAACAAGTCATATCTTTCGATTTTCTGTGACCAGCGCTATATGTTTGAATCCAGACTCCTTGAGGTAGGCAAGTACTTTTACTATCCTCTCATAAGGAGCGCTCCTATCCCCCCGTATAAAGAGACGGATTCCTGAATCATCAGATTTCTGCAGTATTTTGCCTTTAAGATCTCTGAGATTGACCTGTGTATCGTTGATATAGATCGACCCGTTTTTAGTAATATTCAGAACGACCTCAATATTTTCCAAGTTATTCACAGACCCAGACTGCACAATTGGAACATTTATCTCAATACCAGGTACGAGCATTGGCGCCGTAATCATGAAAACAACTAACAGAACCAACATTACATCGACCATCGGTGTAACGTTGATTTCACTGATTACTTTACTACGTCTAATCTTCATTTTCAGCATCGAGAGTCGTTATAATTTCCCACATTAAGTTCTCGAGGTCCTGTGTAATCTGGGCTGTACGCGCTGATGTATAATTGTAAAAAATCAACGCCGGTATAGCTACAAAGAGGCCGACTGCAGTCGCCAAAAGAGCTTCCCCTATTGATGGGGCGACGACAGTGAGCGCGACGGAGTTGAGTGTCCCTATTGCTTGGAAACTACGCATTATTCCCCAGACTGTCCCAAACAGACCCACAAAGGGAGCAACACCAGCAGTGGTCGCAAGGAAATCTGAGCCCTTCTCAAAGCGTGATGAAATTTTTGCGATTTCCAGGCTCATGACGGTTTGCAATTTTCGTTCGAACCCTTGCTTCTCCCGTCCTATTAAAAGCTCAGCTCTAGCCATGAAAATCATCAATGCCTCACCAATTGGTGTCTGATCTCCTATCAAACTATCACGCAACGTAGACAGACCATTAGTAGTACACAGTATCCCTTGGAAGGTTGCAACCTTCTTCATACAGGACCTCAATAGAAACACCTTCTTAAAAATTATCCGCCAAGAAAAAATGGAGGCAAAAAGAAGTGACAACATCACGCATTTCACAACAAGATCAGAGTGCAGAATGAGGGATATCAATGAGAAGTCAGAATGCATTTCAATACCGGACTACTTTTCCACTGTGTTAAGACAACTCAAATATACCGCACTGGAATACAAACCACAAATATCCACACTACACAAGTACTGGAACTCAGTGCATCACATAATGAAAACGGCCTCAAACAAGAACATTGTAAGGACCGTCACGAGTGTAAACATTGCCACCTGAACTATTCTGATGGAGGTACCACGCAAAAGATAATTAATCCTTTCCTCACCGGAAAGAATTGCTGTCAGATGACCAAAAATTCCACGATTCGTCAGTGCACCACAGTCTCTTGTAGCTACCACATCGAGCGGTATCGAAAGAAATGCAGCCAAAACCCCAAAAGAGAATCCTGTAAATGTAGTGCAAAGGAGATTAAAGTGATAAGCAACTGAAATTTCATAGGAAGTTACTGAGGCGGACCAGAAAATCATATTCCGAAAAAGGATGGGAAGCATTACGCTTCCAAAAGTGGCTCTACTTTCCATCAATGAACCTTTATTACGGCTAATTTCACGCATCTCTGACGGCAGCGAACATAGAGTCTCACAACAGCCGCCAAAAACAGAACGAAAAAATACGGCAAAAAGCGTAGAATGTACAAAAAATTTCAGCAGATTATCAGCAATCACCTCAGAGATACCAAAAGACATGGAACTCAAAAAGTTCATTATCGCATAGGGAAGCGCACCTCTGAAAAAAGCCGCAACACCTTCAGTGCGGAATGTATCCGTAGCAATCTTGCTATATGATTCCCCTGTTTGTTGTTTAATTACCTTCAGGAACTGCAACGGGGACATAAGCACAGCAGCTACCGCAGCAAAAGAACCGAAAAATACTCCACTAAGGAGGACATCATAAAGTTGCCAGAACATACTATATACTAAATTCTGAACTCAAATACCAAGGTAACGTATGAAAAACATCGTAGACACAGTGACAGCTGTAAAAATGACAATCTGCAATACCCTAATCACACTTCCCAATAAGAATTTGTTTTTTGAATCCCTCATTATGCGAAGCACTCTATTGAGTAAAGTGAGTTCTTCCCTCGCAGCACAGCTTTGAGTAACTAGCACATCAAATGGAATCGAGACAATAGCGAAGATCAAGCCCATGCAAACGGATAACAAAATCGACACCCCGGATTCCAAGTGAAACCTTGTGGAGATCTCATACGCTGAAGTGGAACCTAACCATGCAACTGAGTTTCTCAAGAAAGACGGAAAAAGCACACTACTCACCTTACCATCACCGGAAGCAAGTTCCCTTTTATTTCTGACTATTTCCCGCACTTCTGGGTAGACAGTCATCAAGGTTTCAATTGCTCCACCAAGGAGAGCTCTGAAGAAAATACCAGTGAGAATACCGTAACCAAGTGGCAGTACACGCTCCGATACCATATCACTCAGGCCAAAGGAAAGATTGGAAAGGAAATTCATAACAACATAAGGTGCTGCACCCCCAAAGAAAATCCTTAAGCAATCATCCCTATACCAGGTTTCTCGGAATATTGAAGAATAAGATCTAGCAGTATCTTGTCTGACAACCTTCACGTACTGCACCGGCGACACGAAAAATGCAACGAAGGCTGCAAGAGCTGCGTAAACAAGAGGAGCCAAAAAAAAATCCAATAGCATGTTTCGGACTAAACGGAAATCCAAAAGAAGATTGGATGCCTATAAAATTACACCTGAAGGGCTATTTTGAGCCCTGCCTGACATTACAACGAGGATTTCTCCTGTTGTAGACGTAGACACGTTTTCCCCTCTTGGCGACATACGAATTACGAGCATCACGCTTTTTCGCTGACTTTAAGGACCCTATAACTTTCATAAGACTCGTACCTACTCTTGGATAAGACACCAAACTCATCCATTCTACATCAGAAAAAATCTCGAAACAACTTGAAGCAGAATCCGATAAAAGATAATTTGCCACAAACAATTCTTTAGATACTTTCATAGGTGCATAGTAGACCACAAAAGCCCTATGTCACTCGCTGAAAGGACTTGTTTTAAAAGATGAAAATTATTATCATTACCGGGTGCACGGGTTTTGGTTTTGATCAGTTCTATTATGGCGTCGGAGCGGACTTTTGAGGGTGTCTTTACCGCTGTAGTCACACCCTTTAAGCGAGAGCAAGTTGATTACGAAGGTTTCAGGATACTAGTTGAGTCGCAGATTGGTAACGGAATACATGGAATCGTGGTTGCTGGATCTACGGGTGAATCACAGTTACTCTCTCATTCGGAGTACCTCGCCCTGATAGACTGCGCTGTAGATGTAGTTAAGGAGAGAGTTCCTTTGATAGTCGGAGTGCCTCATTGTGCAACAAGTAAGGTCATCGAAGAGATAGTGTCGCTCAAAGAGCGTAGTGTATCAGCATTTTTGATTTCTACACCTTACTATGTTCTACCGCAACAGGAGGGGATTTTCGAGCACTATAGAGCGATCACTGAAAAAACTAAAGCGAACATCATCGTCTACAATATACCTCATAGGTGTGGTGTAAACATAGAAAATAGCACGATGTTGAGGATCATGGATTTGCCAGGTGTAGTCGCTATCAAGGATGCATCCGGCAACCTCGAATGCCCTACCATCTTGAAAGCGGCAAATGAGCGTGTGCCAATCTTGATGGGGAATGATACACAATATGCTGCACATAGGCTTCACGGAGGGGATGGCGTTATATCTGCCGTAAGCAATCTGATACCGAGTGAAATGCTCGCCTTGGAAAATGCAATCAGAAGTGGTCAGTATGAAAGGATGAAAGCCCTGCATAAAGCGATTTTTCCACTTGCCAAATCCATATTCTGTGAAACCAATCCTGGTCCACTAAAATACGCACTTAGCTGCGTGAATAAATGTATCACACATAATGTTAGACACCCTTTGGTCAACGCTTCTGATTCAACAAAGCGCACTATACAAAACGCCCTAGAAGAGTTTGAGAAGGAAAAAATAAGATTAAGTGAGCTTTGTCACAACTTTTAGTTTCCTCTCTAGTTAGTCGCGGTTTTTACAATCTGCTAGACAACAGACCAAGAACATCTAATGACGATTGGCGACACCTCTAAGAAGAATGGGACGTACTTGAAATATGCGCTATCCTCCACTATAATCTATCACCGATAGGAGATAACTAGATCTCAGATGTCCGCTCCGGAGAAATATAGCATAAGCATGAGAGTCATGCACTGGGTCCTAGGTTTTGCAATTATTGCGATGATAGTCGTCGGTTTTCTGATGACTCATTACATGGTTCCACCAGTGAAATTTGCTGTCTATAACCAGCACAAAGCTATAGGAATCACCATCGGTGTACTGATGATAGTAAGGATATTTGTCCGTCTATTTTCGAAACTACCTGGGGATCAATTTTCGAAGATAGAGTCGATTGCGATGCAAGCAGCACATGTATTACTGTACGTTACGACCATTGGAGCCGTAATATCTGGGTACGTGATGTCTTATAGCTCAGGAAGAGAGGTGTCGTGGTTCAACTGTTTCAGACTCCCAGCGCTGATACCGGTCGACCCCTACATCGCTGGTTCCGCACATAAGATGCACCAGGTTCTTGTATACTCACTGGGTTGCTTGATAGTGCTGCACATCTTTGCTGCTATAAAGCACCTCTGCATAGATAAAAAAAATATCTTTAAGAAAATGATTTGACGAATATTTTTCATATTCGTTATTCATATTCGTTATAGTTTAGCTAGTCCTGATGATCTCTTGAGAATCTTCATTGATGGTAACGTTGCGCCATGGTAGAATCTCGGGTGTTTTACCGGGTCGAGAAGACGTGAAGCAGATCGTTTATCTGAACAGTGAGTATGTGCCAGTCGAAGAAGCCAAAATAAGTGTCAACGATCGTGGCTTTACTTTCGGGGATAGTATATATGAGGTTACACCAGTGATTCATGGTGTCCCGATAGACTTTGATCTGCATATCGCTCGTCTACGTGATTCATGCGAGAAGATATCAATTGAGCTTCCCTGGATTTTCTACACTGATGAGTTAGGACAAATAGTGAATAGGCTTCTTTCTCTCAACGGAGCCAAGAAGGATTATAAGCTCTACATACAGATAAGCAGAGGTGTAGCCGAGAGAAATCACATTTTACATGAAAAAGTCCGGCCCACAGTTCTTGTGATGCTACAGCAATTCGTTAGGCCACCCAGGATACAGGAGGGAATGGCTGGTTTCCTTGTTGAAGACTGTCGCTGGGCGTACAGAGATATAAAATCCACGTCTATTCTCGCGAATGTTCTTGCTAAAAAAGCTGCATTCGACGCAGGAGCAAGTGAGGCAATACTGTATGATACCAAACCAGAAGGTAAGATAGTAACGGAAGGCTCAAGTTGTAATATTTTCATTGTGGATAAGCGTAATAGAGTCATCACACACCCCGTGAATAGCTCTATACTGAGTGGTGTGACTAGGCACAGAGTAATTCAGATCGCCATTGCTGAAAACCTACAGGTATGTGAACAAGTCTTCACAATCGAAGAATTGCTTGACGCAAATGAGGTCTTTGCAACAGCTTCAGGGATTTTTATACGCGGAATACATAAAGTAGGAAAATCTTTAATAAAGTATGGTGAAATAGGTGTCATAACTAGGATGCTGGAGAAATTGTTCAACGAATATGTAGATAAACAGCTCTGTACACCAAATGAAACGAGAACCAAAACTGAAGACACCACAACAAACACCAAAAGCTATATTATTTGATTGGGATAATACCGTTGTTGATACTCGAAGTGTGGTGTTGAACGCACTCAACAAGGCGTTAAAGCAACTAAATAAGCCGATAGTCGAAGATTATATAAACACAGCAGGTAGAGCGGAATTCTTCAAACAGTCATTTGGGGGAGACTGGGAGTATGCAAATGAAGTCTTTAACAATTATCTTAGACATGAAAGCATACAAAGTATACAGGATATTAGGATCTTTCCTGGTTTCGTTGAGTTATTGGACTATATCAATGAGAATGGGATATTCACTGGTATAGTGAGTAATAAATCTGGGGAACTCCTAAGAAAAGAAATAGAAGCCCTCGGTTTAACAAACAATTTCGACGTAGCCGTGGGTTCGGGAGATACGGATCAAGATAAACCTTCGGCAAAACCGCTTTTATATGCTCTTTCAGGCAGCGGTATTTCTCCTTCAGAGAATGACGTTACTTTCATTGGAGATAGTATAATCGATATGGAATGTGCAAAGAATGCTTCCGTAAGAGGAGTCATATACGGATCACCTGGGATCTGCAGCTATGATAATATACCTGTCATCTACCACTATGGACACGCAAAAAGTATCTTATTTTGAGTCGTACAACTACTTTACTACTTTATCTATTGACAAAGAACCTTCTTCGTAATCAAATGGCATTGGCCCATGTGGATTGTGTGCATGTCTCTAAATGAACTTTTCACATTGCTGAGGTTCTACAACAAGGTTGGAATAGAATTCCTGAGGAAACCTCCGAAAGGAGACTGTGCGCCTTTTTCTACAGAGAAGGAAGTCCAGTGGTTGGGCGAGGGACAAAGTAAAGGAGCACGTCCTGGTAACCAGATGAGCGCAGAGCTAGCAAAAAAACTAGAACAGGTATCGACACTTGGCGAGCTAAGGGAATTAGTACTTTCTTTCGATGGGTGCTCGCTCAAGGAAGGTGCAACGAATACCGTCTTCTGTGACGGTAACCCAGATTCAGGAATCATGTTAATCGGAGAAGCCCCAGGTGAACAAGAGGATAAACTCGGTATCCCCTTTCGTGGCAGGAGCGGAAACCTATTGGATAAAATGCTCCAGGCTATAGATCTAGACAGAAAAAAGGTCTACATCACAAACACGATTTTCTGGAGGCCTCCAGGCAATAGGCGCCCACTACCCGAAGAAATAGAAGCTTGTAGACCCTTTTTGGAGCATCACATACGCTTGGTATCACCTAAGCTTATAGTGTTACTTGGATCCACAGCAGCCTCATCTGTTCTGAACAGCCAAGACAGGGTATCTCAGATGCGTAATAGATTCCATCAGTACAAAAACGATTTTATAAAAGAAGCAATCACTACCATGGTTACTTTTCATCCATCGTACTTGCTTAGGCAGCCCGCCCAGAAGAGACTAGCCTGGGAAGATCTGAAACTGATCCGCAGCTATATAGAAGAACATGCAATCTAAGTTCTTTAAGTCCGGAAGTAGAGCGCTAATAATCTCATTATTGCTTTTTTATGTTTTCCCGTTTGCCTGCCTAGGTGAGACAAGTGAGTCCTTTGATTCCGTATTTGATCTCTCCGAATCTTCGGTTGTAAGGGCTGTAAAGGTGTACGACCCCCTGGAGGGATTTAACCGGAAGATGTTTAAAATAAATTGCTCTCTGATTGCCAAGTTGCAGCAATCTGCGAATAAGAAACTTTTCAAAGTCACCAGTCGAAGTAGACCCTTCGACAACAAAAGTACTGTGAAACCAGTAAAACAAGCTTTATTTAATATCATGGACAACCTTTCGGAACCCAGTATGGCCATTAATCATTTACTACAAGGGCATCCAGAGAATTCTGTTAGGGAACTATGGCGCTTTTTTATTAATTCGACGCTTGGTATATTCGGCACTTTTGACATAGCTGGGACTATCGGGCTAGAAAAAAGACCCAGCTCCTATAAACAAACTTTAGCGCTGTATGGTATTAAGAGCGGTCCATTCCTGATTGTTCCTTTGCTGGGTGCCACGTCGCTCAGGAACAGCTTCGCTGCGATTCTTGAAATACTTACAAATCCACTTAATTTGCTAGTGCCAAACAGATCCATAATCTTTATCATGTACAACTGCGACAAAATCGCACGTGGAATAAAGTACCGCTCTATAGTCTTCGAAAATAATATTGACCCTTATGCAAAACTACGCACTCTCTCGATCAATGCTACGAATTTTTAACTACAACTTCACGTTCCTAGTATACCTATTACTGACACTGTGTCCTGTGACTTCATTGTCGAATAATAATTATCGCTCACCACTTGAATTTATTAGCCTTCTCCATGAGGATGTCTATTCGCTCAATAAAGCTGACATTCCAAAATCCAAGAAACTCGAGAAAATGGGCGCACTGATGAAAGAGAATATTGATTTCCAGACAGTTGTGAAGTTCGTATTGGGAAACAAAATAAAATTACTTTCACCAGAAGAAGTACAATCATTCACCAAGTACTACGAGGATACCGTTTCGAAAAAATATGCAAAACTCCTGACTACTGAACTCAAATCCTACAAGGCTACCCGTCAAGAGGACCTGAGTAAGGAGAGGTATCTGGTTCACACGATTCTCGAAAAAGATGGAAGTAGCGCAGGTAGCACATTAAAAATAGCCTACCTCATTATAGGAAAAAATAGTGATTACAAGATCATTGATGCAATCATTTCCGGAGGTATAAGCATGGCAATGGCAGACCGTGAAGAGATCGCAACATTTTTGGAGAGAAACACACTACGGCAATTCAAAAAGAAATTCATGGAAGATTAGAGTCCTGCCATGTATATCCAGCATGGACAGAGCACCCGCGTTGCTCCGAAACAGGATATAGACAGCACGAAAAAATATGTACCAGCCTTACTAGCAGCTCTAGACCTGAGGTTCGAGATAAGCCACTTTACTCCTCAGATGCGTTTCCTTTCTCAGAGTTTTGGGTCTCTTGACACTCAGCGATTTTGAGTGCGTACACGCATAGATCCTCGAATGAAACATTATTTTCCTCAGCAAGCTCTCTGAGCTTCGAGAGACTATCCATCACCGTCTGCGGAACCGTTCCACCCCTCTCTTTGGAGAGCCAGTTTGCTTGATTATAAATCGGATGAGTATCCCTTTTCGGAGAACCAATGTATATTGTAAACGGAGATGTCTGGTTGCCGAATTGACAAGGTACTGTAAATTTTTTCATATCACGCAAAGCTTAGACCGCTTAATTGTATCACCAAATACTAAAGAAATCCCTATGAAAACGAAGTCGACATTAATTTGGAAAAACATATTCTGCTCTATAGACCGCAAACGTCCTTATAAAGCAATATGCCCCATATTCCCGAGCAACAAATAAATGCTACTCCGAACATTATAAGATGTGATTCGCTTCTGGAACTTCCTCTACAAACTAAGACATATCTCTTTTATCTTCCCAGAGAGACTTCAGTAACGAAATGTCACTCAAACAATCAAATCACTCGTGTATATATACAATTTATTCACATCCACTACCGATGCAAGACTAACGCTAACTACATCACAAGACAGAAGTAAGTATACGTTAAGGCAATTTAAGTGGATTGATCTATTCATAAGCACCGTTGTATCGTAGGATTACCACGTCTATATCGGAATTCCTGTGCAACAGATTGCATATGATTAGTAGGGTAGTTGGTTTTATAAAATCCAGAATCTCAGTGCTCCTGGACGGCAACACAAAGAACCTACCTGATCTACACAGTATTAGAATCGTAGATAAGTGTGTCTCCTTTTTCCAGAGTGATAATAATGACGATCTAAGAGCCTTGACAAAAAATGCAAGAATCGTTGGTGTAATTGTAATCGTGGTTTTCTTCGGAATTTTCGGAGTATGGGCCGCGTTTGCTCCTATTGATGGCGCAAGCATCGCAACAGGTGAGGTAGTCATCAGCTCGGATAGGAGAGTGGTTCAGCACTTCGATGGTGGAATCATAAAGGAAATACTTGTACATGAAGGAGATCACGTAGAGGAAGGACAGATACTTATCACCCTGAATAACGTTAACAACAAGGCTCAGTTAGCGATACTCGAAGAAAACCAAGCCTCTCTTTTAGCAAGTGAACAGAGGCTTCTGGCGCACAAAGAGAAAAAAGATGAAATGATGCTCCCAGATGTGTCACAGTTGGAGCACGTGGATAATGATAAAAAAAATATTGCTATAAAGAATCAGTTATCACTCTTTGAATCGCATAGAGAGTCCTTCAGCAATCAGATTAGGATCATCGATAAAAAAATTGAACAGATTAGAAACGAGGTTCTAGCTTTAGAAGCCCAACTTCAATCTACGTATGAGAACCTTACGCTGCTCCAAGAGGAGCTAACTGCAAAAAAAGCCCTATACGCTACCCGCGTCATAGATAAAACAAAGATCACAAACCTGGAGCGTGAAAAGGCTTCCTTAGATGGAAAAATTAATGAATACAAAGCACTCATAGCCAGGGGTGAACAACGTATCTCAGAAGCCGAGCTCGAGAGGATACAAATGAACAATAGATTAAACAATGAACTCGCTACTGAACTCAAAGAGGTATCACATTTGTTGCATGAAAACAGTCAAAAATTAGCTTCCGCCTATGATGCGGTCCTTAGAACTACTATAAGGGCACCACAATCTGGGACCGTTACGGGATTGAAATCGTTGAGTATAGGTGGCGTCATCGCACCAGGCACGCTGCTCATGGAGATAATTCCCGAGAACGAGGATATGTTTATAGAAGTAAAAGTTATGCCTAATAACATAGAAGCAATAGCATCAGCTAAGTTCATAGAAAAGCATGTAGTTAACATAGATGGTTTAAGCGGTATCAAAACAAAGGTAAGACTCACTGCATTCAACTCTAAGAAAGTGGGAATGCTAGATGGTGTCATGACATATGTCTCTGCAAACACAATAGTAGAACCCAGGACAGGCATGCATTATTATCTAGCTCATGTGAGAATCCCAAAATCAGAGCTGGCACGAATAAAGACCAGAACCAAACTTTATCCGGGAATGCCAGCAATTGTTTTCATTACTAGCGAATCTAGAACCCTCCTTTCATACTTATTCACTCCTATCACTGCAACTTTCGAGACAGCTTTCAGGGAGCGCTAGAAAATAAATTACTCTGAAGACAGGTTTCATCAAACACACTTTCCCACTGCTGAGCAGAACCCACTGAAATTCATAGCGTCACAATAATAAAAAGTGTTACTATTTGTTTCTAGCACAATGCTATTGGAAATCTTGAATTATAGAATCACCGGTATAAGACAGATCATATTTGAGAATGATCTCTTGATAAATTTGCAGGACCTAATCTCGCACAGAAGCAGCCTGTTGATTTGTGATGAAAATACACAATACTTCATTCCGCTAACACTAAGAATGGAGAGAAATCTTAAACGAATCGTCCTACCTAGGGACGTCCAACCAACTGAACTAGAAATAAGAAGACTAGTAAAACACACCCAAGATCGAGAATTAATAATTGCATTAGGCGCTGGGACAATCACAGATATCTGTAAATGTCTAGCAAAGATTACAAACAGAGAATTTATTATTTTCCCTACAGCCCCTTCAGTGAATGCCTATACTTCTCCTACCGCATCCATCATGCCCATCGGTAGTAATAAGAAGTACTCCATTAAGGCAAAAATGCCTATAGGCATATATATAGATCGTGGGATTTTAAAAAAAGCTCCAACTAGAATGATAGTGAGCGGCTTATGCGATCTAGTATGTTCGAGCACTATTAAGGTCGATTGCCTCATCGCGTCAATAGCACTGAAGCAGGAATACGCTACAATAATCTTTGAAGAGCTTAAGCACTACGAGAAAATATTACTGAAATATAGTAAGCTTCTAGTGAAGGGCGATATCATGTTAATCGAACTGCTAATGCAAGCACTGATTCTCTCTGGCCTGGGGATGTGGCTCCACGGAGATAGTAGAACCGCTAGTCAATCCGAGCACGTTGTTGCACACATCCTGGAAAGGAAATATAGTAGACACTTTTTACATGGGGAAATGGTTGCAGTGGGAATAATACTTGTCTCTATGATACAGGAGAAGCTGTTCAGAAAAGAAGGAAAAATAACATTCATGACCAAAGCGTTCGAGCTGTACAAAAAACAAAAGAGTTCATCTTCTCTGACACCAGAGACATTTACCAAAGTTCTAGAAGATCTCTCTTCTATTACTCCCTTGCTCAGATTTCTGACAAGTGGACACGATCAATTGAGAAAGCATATCATTGATCTAAACGAGACCTTGCCAAAGATGTGTGGATCATTTGAGGAGATGCTACTTTTCAAGGAGAACTTCACATGTTTGGACCTCGCCTATTTGAAAGGATGCGCATAAAGAACTAGGATGAAAGCTGATCTAAAGAGAAAGAGGATTCTTTACAGGAGTACACACCGCGGCTGCAAAGAGACTGACATATTACTCGGAGGGTTTGCAGAGAAAAATTTCGGTAATTTAACTGATCATGAAGTTGAACAATTCGAAAGAATTCTGGAGCTCACGGATTCATTTATTTTCGATTGTTATCAAGGTAGAGTGAATCCACCTGAGGATCTCGAGTTGCTTACAAGGATGGTAAATGAGAGAAATGGGAGTTTCCAGGAAACTTAAACGATCTCGACCCCAAGTCCGAGACCAGAGATAGAGAGGACAGCTCCTAAAGCTAGGAATAGAATAACAGAAGTTTGAAAATTCGAAGAAAGGCGCCCAGATAGGGCTGTCCACATTATAGAAGGTACAGTAAGAAAGGTGCCGAGAAAATAAATCCATCAACACGGTCGAGGACACCTCCGTGCCCCGGTATAAGCGAACCACTATCTTTAGCAGAGCACTTACGCTTTATAAATGATTCAAATAAATCGCCGGCAGTAGCGAAGATAGCTACAGGAACTGTCAATAAAACGAAATTCATACTCAAACCCGATACAATCGCGAAAGTAGACCCACCAATCAAAGCAGACAAAAGACCCCCAAAGAAACCACCTAAGGTTTTATTCGGACTTATACTTTCGAGCAATTTCGGACCGCCTATGACGCGTCCAATACAGTAAGCACCTATATCATTACTCACAACACAGATAAGGAGCCAAATGAAAATCTCCGGATCTTCAGCGTAGATACTTATCAGAGCAGAATTCGGAAGAATCACCACGAGCAACCCAAGAAGTCCAAGTATTTTACCCCTGTCGACGGTCATATCGATCCACTCCCGATACGAAAGTACTGCTAAAAGCAACACTCCTGAGCACACAACATACTCACCACCATAGATCGCCAAGGCACACAGAAACAATAAGACTATGGAGGAGATAGCCCTAACCTTCAAGTCATGATACTGCTTCATAAATCTCCCATCCTAACAGCCAGAATGCTCCCACAGCTTAACACAAAAAATACTGGGAGCACAGACCTTGTTGAAACGACAGTACATTCCAACAGACTACCGCTAAACCCAGAACGTAACATCAAAATCAGGAGCAATTTCTTCCACGAAGAAGACAAGCAGAAACTCCAATCGCGCTATCATAGCGTAGCTTTTAAATCATAGGAAGTAAAATCTAAAAATCTACTTCCCGTACTTACGATCCCTACGCCGATAATCGTCCAGTGCCAGAATAAAGTCCTCCTTTTCAAAGTCTGGCCATAGGGTGTCACAGAAATAAAACTCCGAATAAGAACTCTGCCATAACAAAAAATTACTCAATCTTTTTTCACCGGCAGTTCTGATGATCAAATCCGGATCTGGAAGGTCTTTAGTATATAAATAGGCAGAGAACTTCTTTGCATCAATCTCAGCAACCGGCACCCCCTCCGATACCATCATGGAAACCGCACGAAGAATTTCGGCTCTACCACCATAGTTCATTGCAAGATAGACCTGGATACCTTCATTTTGAGCTGTCTCAGCTTCAAGGAGCGCAATCACCTGCCTGACGTTCTGATTCAGAGCTTCCCTATCACCGATTACCTTTATTTTCGCCCCGGCACGGCAGACCTCCTCTAACCGAGAGGTGCAGGTCTCCTGAAAGAGATTAAAAACCAAATTGACATCCTCTGAGCTTCTACTCCAGTTTTCAGTCGAGAAAAGGAAGAGCGTCAAGTAAGAGATACCCAACTCGCACGCAGCTTTTACCACAGATACCGCTGCATCTACACCCTTCCTATAACCATCAAAATTCTGTAAACCCCTAGATCTAGCCCACCTAGCATTCCCATCCATAATTATTCCCACATGAAGAGGAATCCCATCACTGATCATACTTTAAGAATATCTGCCTCCTTCTTACTGACAACACCGTCGATTCTTGTATCTTCCTCGGAAATGAGCTTGTCAATCTTTTTGACACACACATGCATCTCATCCTCCGAAATTTCCTTATTTTTCTCTAAGGCCTTCACCTTTGCAATAGAATCACGCCTAATATTACGGACAGCTACCTTAGCCCTATCCCCATATTTCCTGAGGACCTTTACTAATTCTTTGCGACGCTCTTCTGTCAGGTCAGGAACTGGCAAACGTAAAACTGTACCTTCAACTATTGGGTTCATCCCGAGATCGGAAGATATGATTGCATCTTTTACCGCACCTACATTTCCTTTATCCCAGACCTGCACGGAAAGCATTTTGTTATTAACTACGGAAAGACTAGCAACCTGGTTCAGGCGCAATTTACCCATCGCAGTAGATACGACAATACCATCCAGTATGCTCACACTGAGAGAACCGGACCTTATACCACTCAAATCAGAGGAGAACACTGCATAAGAGGCTTTTAATTTCAGATCGATTTCCTTGAATATATCTTCTAACATACAGCAAACCAAATTAGTATAAACGAGTTCCAACTATTCACCCTCTATGATACTGTAATTCCTCCTGCCATTAACTACTTCGTAAAAAGCTTCTTCGCTGTCCAGGGCGAAGATTATTATAGGCATACTGTTTTCCCTAGCAACTGAGACTGCCGAAGAATCCAACACCCTGAGCTTTCTTGAAAGGACGTCCGTATAAGAAAGTCTACTTATTCTTTCCGCGTTGGAATTTTTCTTCGGATCATCTGAATACACACCATCGACCAGCGTACCTTTAAGCATCACATCACAATTCATCTCGACTGCACGCAGCACCGCTGCCGTATCGGTAGTGAAAAACGGATTCCCGGTACCCGCTGCAAATATAACGACTCTATTTTTCTCCATATGGCTAATTGCCTTCTGTCTGGTGTATGGCTCACATATAGAACGCATAGGTATCGCAGACTGTACCCTAGAAACTATCCCAAGGTTACTGATGGCACCCTGGAGAGCGAGTGCATTTATGACGGTGGCAAGCATGCCCATGTAATCACTGGTAGCTCTCTCTATATTTGGAATACCACTACTACCCCTATAAATATTTCCGCCTCCAACAACCAGACAAACCTGTATACCCGTATCATGGACCCTTTTCACACCCTCTGCGAGCATACCAATGATCGCAGCATCATGGACTGATGAGCCATCTCCGGCCAACCTCTCCCCAGAAATTTTCAAAAGGACCCTATGCATACCACTCTAGTCAGCATCTCCGAGGGTAAATACTCTATACCAAAGAACCTTTATTACTCCTGAGAGCTCAGCAGCCACATTATCAAGGTACTGTTTCACGGATATTTCTGGATCAGCGAAAAGGGGCTGCTCAAGGAGCACAATACGCTTATAAAATTTGTTCAGCTTACCCTGGACAATTTTTTCGGCGACAGAGTCAGGCTTACCTTGTGTCTCTTCCCTATACTTTTCTTTTTCCCCGCTCAACAGTTCAGGATCGATATCTTGGATGCTGATTGCCTGTGGACATTCAGACATTATCTGAATAGCAATATTCTTGGCCACATCCTGCAAAGCAGCAGCGTTTGACTCCAATGCAACCACCACACCTATTTTTCCTAAATTCTCGGTATATTTGTTATGGATGTATACTCCAACTAGGCCGCTCCCAGAGAGTTCGAAAGCCGTACACTTAGAGAGTACTATGTTCTCCCTGAAAATGGAGATCTGCTCCATTATTGCATCCCTGACTGTTTGTCCCCCAGATAACGTGACAGCAAGACACTCCTCAACTGTTTTAGCTTTATTCTCACATACGGCTTGGAGGACTAAATCTGCAAATTGCTGGAATTTGTCATTGCGCGCGACGAAATCCGTCTCACAGTTCAGCTCTATCATCACGCCGAAATTCCCAGAAGAGAGAGCCCCAACAACGCCATCGGATGCTTCTCTATTAGATTTCTTCACTGATACAGCATGACCGAATTCCTTCAGAATCTCTCTAGCCTTATCATAATCCCCACCTGATTCGGCAAGAGCCTTCTTACAATGAACTAAGCCTGCAGAAGTTTCTTTAGAAAGACGCTTCAGATCCACCAAACTTACGTTACTCACTTGAATTCACCTCATTTTTCACATCACTCTTTTCGGAGGGAGCACCTGGCTCACCACCAGACTCCCCGGAAGAAGTACCACCACCTTTATGTTTTGGCGGAACTGACTTCTCAGCATGCGTACGGACAGAAGCACCCCTCCTAGGTCTATCCGCAGCACCTGTCTTACTGCTCTTACCATCGGCTTCATCAACCGAATCCTTCTTATCTTTCTTTTGTTTTCTTTGCAGTTCCCTTTCTATACCCACTAGGACTGCATCCGCGACCAGTTTACAGTAATACCCTATACATTTCAGGGAATCATCATTTCCAGGTATTGGGTAAGTTATCTTACTGGGATCACAATTCGTATCGACTATAGCGACGACAGGGATATTGAGCTTATTGGCTTCCTCAACTGCTATATATTCCTTTTTTGGATCAATCACGAAAACAATACTCGGAAGACCACCCATTCTACGGACTCCACCCAAGTATTTATCTATTCTCTCTCTCTTTCTATTGATGCTCAAGCGCTCTTTTTTGCTAAGCACCTCCCCTTCTTGTTCCAGGAGTTTCTCATAGTGGGCAAGCTTTTTTATAGACTTCGAAACGGTATTCCAATTAGTAAACATGCCACTAGGCCATCTAAGATTGACATAGTGCTGACCACACCTTGAAGCCTCCTCCTTTATTATATCGCAAGCCTGCATTTTAGTACCGACGAACAGCACTCTACCTGAATTCGCAACGACTTCATTTATCTCCTTCAGTGCAGCCTTCATCATCGGGACTGTTTTTTGAAGATCTATTATATGAGTTTTAGTGTTGCTCGCCCCGTATATGTAGGAAACCATCTTCGGATTCCAAAAGCGGGTCTTGTGCCCAAGGTGCGCCCCGACCTCGAAGAGGTCCTTTATCGTTACTTTTTCGAATATAGATTGCATTATACTCTGTCTTTTAAAAGCGAATAAATTTAACTAGCTTGTCCTAGGCATTAAGGTTAGTATAGAAAAGTCCTGTTATCAAGAGAAAGCCTTTTGGGCATTTTCGTGCTGCATTTGGGCGGAAATTATGATAGAATAAGCCTGCCTCGGGTGCGGGAAATTTTACTACATCTACTGAGCTGAAGTGCATAGGGATTTTGTTGACGGGATATTCTCATCAGTATCCAAGCGGTATGACCTGACGAATGATCTAATGAGCGCAGGGATTCATAGGCGCTGGAAGCGGAACTTCGTCAAATCGATAGGATTGATTCCAAATCAGCTGGTGTTGGATATGGCTGCTGGCACTGGGGATATTACTCTACGCCTTTTGGAGACAGACAAGTCACCAGACGTTATCATGTGCGATAGGAATCCAGAGATGCTTCAAATAGCGAAAGATCGGCTACTTGATAATGGATATCTGAGCGTGAAAATAGTACGCGCTGAAGCAGCTGAATTACCCTTTGAAGATAACACCTTCGATCACTATGTCGTCGCGTTTGGGGTGCGTAATTTCTCTGACATACAGAAATCAATTTCTGAAGCACATAGAGTACTCAGAACAGGGGGTAAATTCTCCTGTTTGGAATTCAGTAATGTCGACAACAGTTACATCAACATGATTTACGGATATTATTCACGTAACTTCATTCCCTGGATAGGAGAAAAAGTCACACAAAACAGGGATGCGTATGTTTACCTAGTCGAAAGTATAAAAAACTTCCCGGACGCAGAATCATTTAAACAGATTCTCAGTGATACTGGATTCACTAGAGTCAAGTATGAGAAAGCAACCTTCGGTGTAGTGGCGATTCATACTGCACTGAAAGTATAGATGGACCGGCTTGTTTCGGTGCTCTTTTTTCTTGTTGCAGGAATCGAACCAGATTACCAAGAAGCGAAGTGATCAGATGCACTACTGTCTTAAGATAACCTAGAAGTCGCATGTGTTTCCGAGGCACAATTAGATCTTTATTTCTTAAAGAATTGAGCTTCTTATTTCTTGGAGAATTATCAAATTTCTTATATGCTATAATAATATTATTAATTTTATTCTGATAAAATAATCAATTATAAGATTCAAGAACCTCAAACATGCACTCCACCCAAATCAGATCCGTAGCACTGGACCAAGAACAAATTACAACCACCGAAGAAAATGTGGATTCCAGTAATGATATTCAAGTAGATTATCCTACATTTATCGCCGCAGCTTCACCATTATTTCCCACAGAGTCAGAGCAAGCACCGCCTTCTTATGAAGATGCTATTCTTGCTTCCAATTACACTCAGCCGATTAAAGGAGCACGTTTATACCCGAGTCTAAGTGACCTCCGAGCTACATTCGATGAACCCGTAGATGATATTGCACCTCCAGGACCAGCTAAGGAAAATAATTTACCACCACAATCCAGACTAGAAGACTCCTTGGAAGAAAGCATGGCTGTGCAATCTCGCTACGCACAGGCAGTACCAGAGGCCAATGCACCACCTGAATCTCTACAGATAGAGCTGACATTAGATCAATCCGAGGATTCTTCGGAGAAGCAACCTATCACCCCACCACAACAAACGGAGCCTGTATCACTGCAACACCAGATAGAACCTACTGCTCCTCCAGAGCCTCACAAAACGGAGCCTGTCATTGTCAATGCACCACCTGAATCTCTACAGATAGAGCTGACATTAGATCAATCCGAGGATTCTTCGGAGAAGCAACCTATCACCCCACCACAACAAACGGAGCCTGTATCACTGCAACACCAGATAGAACCTACTGCTCCTCCAGAGCCTCACAAAACGGAGCCTGTCATTGTCAATGCACTACCTGAATCTCTACAGATAGAGCTGACATTAGATCAATCCGAGGATTCTTCGGAGAAGCAACCTATCACCCCACCACAACAAACGGAGCCTGTATCACTGCAACACCAGATAGAACCTACTGCTCCTCCAGAGCCTCACAAAACGGAGCCTGTCATTGTCAATGCACTACAGCAGATAGAGCCTGCATCAATACAACCTAAGATAACATCTACACTGCACATAGAACAAAGGAGCCTAAAACAAGAAAAGCTCACTAAGGGGACATTTCCAGAAAATTCCAGTAGTACAGAACTACAACCAGTAAGAAGGAACCCTGTTCTACAAATAGCTGTCGTTCTCACGGGAATTATCGGTATCTTATGTACCATCTCAAGTCTACAGAACATAGAGCTTCAACAGCACCCGGGTAGTTGCATGTCCATCTATTCTGGATTCGGAATTGCTTTTACAGTATTCTGTGCCATCTCGATCATCACGGAAATCTCGCTTGCAATTGCAGACCGTATTGCGATACATAGCGAGAAAAAAAGTATTGACGTAGACGAGGTATACCTCGTATCACGGGAAACTAAGTCAGCTGCATTTTTTGTATAGATAATCGAAAAAATAAACCTGTTTCCCGCGCTAGATTTCAGAAAAAACTTACTACGAGAAACAGGGAATACTTTTCACGTATTTGATAAGCATCTCTCCATTTTGGTGATAGATCACGAATTTTTTACACTAAGAACCACATTCTAGAGTGTTTTTGGGCTGGTTCAAAGGAATCTCACTCCAAATTAGAGCAGAGGAAAAACGTACCAAAACATAACAACAATATGGACCTTCTTCCTGGATTTTCGATAACCACCAACGAAGGAACTTTAGAGTTTTGACAATTCCCTGAAAAGAATGGAAAATCTCCTGTGTTCTTATCGAGACAGTGTTAGTGTATGCCTATAAAAATACTCATGCCAGCTCTTTCGCCGACAATGAAAGAGGGTACTCTTTCAAAATGGCTGGTCAGTGAGGGTGAAAAAATAAAAGCAGGGCAAGTAATGGCTGAAATCGAAACTGATAAGGCCACTGTAGAATTCGAAGCTGTAGATGAAGGCACCCTAGCCAAAATATTGATCCCAGATAAAGCAACGAATATCAAAGTGAATGAGCCCATAGGTGTACTTCTGGAGGATGGTGAGAGTGAAGAAGATTTAGAGAATTTTTTATTAACAATCAATGAGACTCCTGTCGGAGAACCAATCAAATCAGTAGAGCCGGATAAATTATCTACCATAGGAGTACAAGCATCTATGCATGCTGCAGCAAGCGGCAAAGAGAAGTCGGATAGGATATTAGCTACCCCATTAGCTAAGAAGATAGCTTCTATTAACAACATTGATCTTTCACTGATACAAACTGGAAGCGGCCCAAATGGAAGAATCGTGAAAGACGACTTAAAGGGGGTCATTAAGTCTTCGGGGGAAGTATCTAACAGTGTTGCCATAGCCACTGAGTTAGCAATCTCTCCTATGCGTCGCGTCATAGCAGAGAGGCTTGTTGAATCGAAACAGAATATTCCGCATTTCTATCTGTCTGTGGACTGTCATCTGGGTAACCTGCTAAAGACTAGAGAGGAAATAAATGGCTATCTGGGAGAGAAAATCACCATAAACGATTTTGTCGTGAAGGCTACTGCCTTTGCTCTAGGAAAACATCCAGACATGAACGTCTCTTGGAATGGTGATGTGATTAAGCAGCATCAAGCTATTGATGTATCTGTCGCGGTCGCAATTCCAGATGGTCTGATTACACCAATTGTCCACGCTGCTGATAAACTTTCTCTTTCCAGAATTTCAACCGAAGTAAAGAAACTGGTACAAAAAGCGAAGGACAATAAATTACAACCTATTGAGTTCCAAGGAGGTTCTTTTACTATCTCCAATCTGGGTATGTATGGGATCAAGGAGTTTACAGCTATTATTAATCCTCCACAGGCAGCGATACTTGCAGTAGGAGCCGGAAGGAAAGCCCCGGTGATCGTTGACGATGCAATAGTCGTGCGAAATATTATGACACTTACTCTCTCATGCGACCATAGAGTCATCGACGGCGCATTAGCCGCACGGTTCCTACAGACACTCAAGCAAGCTATTGAAAAACCTGCGATAATGCTTTGAAATCTGGAAATGAATAAAAAAATCCCAGAGATTTGTATTATAGCTGGCTCGGATTCAATAGGTGGTGCTGGATTACAAGCAGATCTGCGGATAGCTGCTCTGCTCGATTGTAGTGCATCGAATGTCGTTACTTGCATCACTGCACAGGACTTAAAGGGTGTACACGCAATCCACTATCTGGATGGCTCAATGGTTTCCGCACAGTTGGCTTGTGCGCTTTCCGGGAAACCTCAAGCGATAAAAATAGGAATGTTAGGTAGCTCCGAGATAATATCTGCAATATGGAATACTTTGAAGATTTCCAAGATTCCGATAGTATTGGATCCAGTGTTGATAGCCACCTCGAAGTTTTCTTTGACAAAAGATGGTGCATTTTCGGTGTTACTTGAAAAATTAATACCACTTTCATACTTGATTACCCCGAACCTTTTTGAAGCAGAAATGATTTCTGGGGAGAAAATCTACAGCACTGACACTATGAAGGTAGCCGCCGGGAAAATATTGGCTCTAGGAGCGAGAAACGTCCTTATTAAGGGTTTCCATTGTGGGGAGGATAGCTTACTGGATTTGCTCATGACGGAAGATCAAAGATTTGTAGAGTTTCGATATGACAAGATAAAAGTAGAAACTACTCACGGCACTGGTTGTAGACTTTCCTCAGCGATTGCGTGCTACACAGCGATTGGAAAATCACTGGAAGAATCAATTACGCTTGCTTCCTCATTAGTAAGCAAAGAAATTCTGAGGATGTTGAGCTTATATCAATCTTCGCAGTAGTGTGCTTCTGAAGTCCCACACACATTGCTTTGCTCCTCCCGAAAATCCTCGGATTGATCTAATATCAATCCTATCTACTGTGGTGAGTTGACAATGCTGTTTGTTTGGGCTCTAGTGAGTCAGTAGGTTCCATCTGGTGTTTGCGCTGATACAGGCTTGTGATGGGTTCTACTATTTGCTCCTCCGGAGTATAACTTGAAGTATACATCTACCTCCTAAGCTCTCTGCACTGCCGTAATATCGTAGTGAGTCACTGAGGAAGCAAGTGCAAGCGCATCGTATAAATCTGAATATTTTGAAAGGTTGAGATTCAGTCCCAACAACTTTTCCACCATATATCTGATCTGTAGCTTAGTGGCGTGACCGCTCCCAGTAATACGCTTCTTGATGGCATTAGGAGCTATTTCAAGTACAGGGAGACTCTTTAACGCAAGGGTTAACATCAATGCACCGCGGCAATACGCGAGCTTCAAGGAAGAGCATGGATTGCTATTGACAAATATTTTCTCCAACACTGAAACATTAGGGTCAAAATTGTCAATGACCTCAGTAACGCCTTCGTGAATTTTTCTTATCCTCTTCGAAAGCTCCTCCCTAGCATTTGTAGAGATCACGCCAGAAGCAATGTAGCACATCTCAGAAGGGTTCTTATATTCCACTACAGCCCATCCTGTACGTGCCAAACCTGGGTCAATACCGAGTACTAGACTATTCATTAACTCAAACCCCACACCTACTTAGAAAAAGTTCGAAGGATCAACACACCTACTATCTTACAATCACTTTCAACAAGACACTTGCTTTTCTTCATTGTCACTGAACAGATTAGTATCTTCTTCTGATCTTTTGCATAGGACTCAGTCTCTTCAATGCTACTAGAGCATAGTAAGCTGAATCCCTCCAAGAGGAGCCTTGCACAGCTCGTTCTGGTGCATCTAGTTACGTCGCAAACCCCCCAGAGAATCTAGCAGCTGATGGAAAAGATAACCTACCTTGAGAGAGTATCAGAAATACTTACGTACACCTTCCACAAGTTTCCGTGCCGCATCCAAGGAGGCTTCGAACATTCTCCTCTCTTCATTAGTGAGGTTGAGTTCAACTACTCGCTCAACACCATTAGAGCCAATTACAACTGGTATCCCTGAAAAAATATCATCTTCAACAAGGTATCTACCCTTCATTATCACTGAACAGATCAATGTCTTCTTCTGGTCTTCTATATAGGACTCAGCCATCTCTAAAGCGGATGCTGCTGGAGTATAGTAAGCTGAACCATTTTTAAGAAGAGCAACTATTTCTGCTCCACCTGCTTTGGTACGTTCAATTATGCTGTCGACTTTCTCCTGGGAGATCAGATCCATATCTATGAGCTCCTTTAGACTCACCCCGGAAACAGTTGAATATCTAATAAGCGGAACCATAGAATCACCGTGACTACCAAGCACCATTGACTTAACATCGCTAACTGAAACGTCCAGTTCCTGCGCTAGGAAAAGATTCATCCTACTCGAATCAAGTACACCTGCCATTCCCACAATCTTTGCTGGACTAATGCCAGACGCCTGTTTCAACACCCATACCATCGCATCCAGGGGATTAGTAATAACAATTACAAAAGCCTCCGGAGCAAATTGTTTTATTTTTTCACCAACTTCTTTCATCACTAGAGCATTCACGTCTAGGAGCTCTTCTCGGCTCATTCCTGGTTTTCGTGGAATACCAGCAGTAACGATAATCACGGATGAGCCTTGCAAACGCTCCATCTTAGAACTACCGGAAATTTTCATCGTACGACCAATGATAGGTAGACTCTGGGAAATGTCCAATGCCTTGCCCTTTGCCGTATCACCATTGACATCGATTAATTCGACCTCCGAAGCTAGACCTTTTAAAGCTATTAAGTGAGCTAAAGTTCCACCAATGTTACCTGCACCGATTAGACTAATTTTCATTTTGAACCCAAGTTCATGATCTAAACACGTAATTGTAAAATAGAAAGCTACTGATATACATACGTTCCATAACTAGATTCACTTCAAAACAGTTAGCCTTTATTGTCTCGAAATTTACATCAGCAGAGACACTTGGTAGAGTGAACAGAGTAATCGAAAGTGTCAACTATGATCAGATGTCTGAGATCGTAAAAGTAGTACTCCTACCACATGGTAAGGAGCTAGAGATTCCAAAATATGCAAGTGAAGGAAGTTCCGGTATGGACCTGCGAGCTGCCGTTCCAGCTACCGTAACACTGAAAGAAGGAGAATTTAAGCTCATCCCCACAGGCATCTGCATTGAACTACCTGAAAACATGGAAGCCCAAATAAGACCTCGCTCTGGTCTTGCAGCGAAATTTGGCATAACTGTCCTAAACAGTCCAGGAACAATTGATCAAGATTATAGAGGGGAAATAAAAGTCTGCCTGATAAATCTCTCGAAGGAGCCGTTCACAATAGTCAGGGGAGATAGAATAGCACAGATGGTCATGGCAAGGATATCGCGAGTAGCACTGAAGGAAACAAAAGAAGTCGAAGAGACAAAGAGATCGTCCGGGGGATTCGGATCCACTGGCACCAAGTAGAGCACGTAGATCCGAAAAGAGACAGCCAGCGCAGAGACCTTCACATTAGAGAATTTCCGCGTCAGCAGGCGAAATAGTAGAACTACCGTTCATTACATTTTTGATTGTCAACAGACTCGGTACTCGTAGAATTGATTTGCGAGGCAGGAGCACCTATCTTAGGGGTGGCGCTTCCGGTACTGGTCTGATTGCTAGAGGACTGATTCGCAGAGGCAGTGCTAGGCTTTGTAGGGGAGGTAAGGATTGACGAGGAAGTAGCTTTTTGAAGAATCGCCCTCTTCATAGCTGCATACTGATTATTGTACTCATCATCGGAAAGTTCCCTGTCAAGCTCACCGCTATAGAATAACTCACTTATTGTGTTGCGTTTGTTTTTCTCATTAGGCATTTTATTTTAGGTATAAAAAATCTATACCTAACCTATCGCACATATTTCTGATAAATCAATGCAGAAATCTTATTTATATTCTATTTAAAGACTTTTCTTAAATTAGAGAATCAATACAATAATCACTTTATTGAACTATTTAAACTCCTTAAGAGGATCCTCTTCATAAGGAGATCTATAAATATCAACCAAATTGACTTATCATTCCCTTTCGGGGTGATGAATATGTCAACTGTAATTCCAATCAATATAGAACAAGAATTGAAGTCGTCCTATCTGTCTTACGCCATGAGCGTGATTATCAATAGGGCCATTCCTGATGTCCGTGACGGCTTGAAACCAGTCCATAGAAGAATCCTTCATTCTATGAACGAGTTGGGGTTCTACTGGAACAAGCCCTACAGGAAGTCAGCTAGGGTGATCGGGGAGGTGATAGGTAAATATCACCCACATGGGGATAGTGCAATATATGATGCGCTGGTCCGTATGGCACAGGATTTCTCACTGCTTGTCCCGCTGATAGATGGACAGGGCAACTTCGGCTCTATAGATGGAGATCCAGCTGCAGCAATGCGTTATACAGAAGTACGTCTGGAATACATATCAAAATTTTTGCTCGATGATCTCTATGAGAACAGCGTGGATTTTCGCCCCAATTACGATACCTCTGAAAACGAACCAGTGGTTCTACCAGCAAAGTTCCCGAACATCCTCGTAAATGGAACAGCCGGAGTAGCTGTGGGTATGGCAACAAATGTGCCGACTCACAACCTCGCTGAAGTCATAGATGCCTGTAAGTTATTCCTGGAAAATAAAGACGTACAAACGGATGAACTCCTCAAAGTTATTAAAGGTCCAGACTTCCCTACTGGCGGCTTCATTATAGGTGAGGAAGGAATAAGATCAGCTTTTGAGACAGGAAGAGGATCAATCATCATAAGGAGCAGGACGCATTTCGAGGAAACCGATACACGAAAGGTAATCATCGTTGATGAGCTTCCGTACCAGGTCAACAAGGCGAAACTCATAGAGAATATTGCACTTCTGGTCAAGGAAAAAAGATTAGATTCGATTAGCGACCTGCGAGATGAATCAAACAAGGACGGTATAAGAATTGTTATAGAGTTAAAACGCGGATTCTCATGCGAGGTCGTTCTAAACCAACTCTTCCAGATGACACAACTCCAGACGTCTTATAGTACGAATATGATGCTTCTTCATAAGATGAAGCCCACTTTGATGCCTTTGAAGGACGTCCTGGCAGCATTTATTGATCACCGAAGAGAAGTCATTTCGAGAAGAACGGAGTTCAGGTTGGCTAAAGCTAGGGAGAGAGCTAGTGTACTCATCGCAGTGTACGTCGCCATACTGAACATCGACGAAATCGTACCTATTTTAAAATCCTCCAAGGACAACGAAACAGCAGTACTTTCACTCTGCAGCAAAAAATGGAACATAGATGAAGATCTAAAAAAGTTGGTGGAAATAATTTCCAATATACAGCTCGAGAATAGCGAATACGAACTCAGCAGGTCTCAATCCAAGGCCATCCTGGAAATGAAAATGCAGCGCATCACCGGTGTGGAAAAAGAACAGTTAGTCAGGGAAATCCATAGTGAGATAGAGGTTATAAATGAGTGCATATCAATACTAGGAAGCGACGCTGTCCTAGTAAATGTGATAGTCCAGGAGCTGAACGAAATACGGGAAAAGTATCCACATCCACGGAAAAGCGTGATTTTGAAGAATACGAGCGCAATTCACACGGAAGAGGAATTAATAGAGCGCGAAACTGTGGTGGTCACAGTCACGTACTCTGGATATATAAAACGTGTTTCAATATCGAACTATAGGGTTCAGAAAAGAGGTGGTAAGGGTAAGATCGCACAGAACATAAAACCTGAGGACCAGTTAGCACAAATTTTCGTCCTAAGTACACATGATGAGATTCTCTTTTTCTCCAATAGGGGTAAGGTTTATAAAATCAAGGCTTATAAGCTTCCTGTCGGTGATCCGCAAGCAAGAGGAAGAGCGCTCGTCAATATTTTTGAACTCAGTGAAGGTGAATCCATAACCAGTATTTTACCTTTGAGAAGCTCCGAAGATGAAAACTTGATCTTCCTGACAGCACAGGGAAAAATAAAACGCAACTCAATGAGTGATTTCAATTACGTCCCAACAAACGGGAAAGTTGCGATAAAACTCAATGAGGATGATAGATTGATCGCTGTTAAGACATCAAAGAATGAAGACTGTATTTTCATCTCAACAAGGGATGGTAAGTGTATAAGATTCCTAGTGGATGATCTGCGCGTTCTCAAAAGTAGAAGCTCTGAAGGTGTCAAAGCTCTGACTCTGAGTAACGGAGATGAAGCTATTTCACTGTCCATCCTAAACCAAAAGATTCTCTCTCCCGAGGAGAAAGCTTTGTACATGAGAACCAAGTTCTCTGAAAGGATCAAAGATCCTACTAATAAGGATGAACAATTTGTTCTAAGCGTCACCGAGAATGGGTATGGTAAGATCACCTCAAGCTATGAATACAGGATCACCAACCGCGGTGGAGTCGGAATAATAAATATTGCGACTTCAAAACGAAATGGAAAAGTAGTTTCAAGTTTTAGAGTGCTCCTGGACAACCATATAATGCTCATTACTAATCGTGGACAAGTGATAAGAATAGCAGCGAGCAACATTCCCGTCCTTGGAAGGAGTACACAAGGAGTGAGGCTTTTCACTGTCAAAGATGATGAGCGGGTCGCATCTGTGACAGAGGTAGGAGAAGTTGAGGAAAATGATCCCGTCCAGGATGATTATGAGGTCGACCCGGAAGAATAGCCACTACGTGCTTTTGGTAACTGTGGTCAAGAGTAGTTTATCGTGTTCAAAATATCTGGTTTTTCCTGCCAGTTTTTGCTGACTCTCACGAACACAAGCAGACTTACCCTTTTTCCAAAAAACTCTTCCATCTCCCTTTCTGCCTGTTGCCTTATTGTTTTGATAGTTTCACCCTTAGCCCCGATTACCATTTTCTTATGCGAGTCGCTGATAACATGAATTATTTGGCTGACCTTAATCCTATCCTGAAGGGTCTCAACATTTTCTGTTTCCACAGTCAAAGAATAAGGTAGCTCTTCATGCATCCTAATGAATAACTTCTCTCGAAGCATTTCAGACAAGTTAAACTTGATAGGCATATCGGTCTCATCTTCCTCATCGAAGTACCAGGGACCAGGTTCAGCAGTAGACAGGAGGAAATTCTTCAGATCGTCCACACCCCTATTCTTCAGGGCGGAGATCATAAAAGTCTCCTTGAATCGTTTTATATCATTTAATTTTCTTGCAACTTCCAGCAATCTGAATTTCTCTATGAGATCTATTTTATTGATGACCAAAATCACGTTGTCATAAACTTTTTTTAAGATATTCTCCATACTTTCGGTGATTTCATATCTTGGATCTACAACGAAACAAAATATATCAGCTCCCGAGAATGCCTTCCAAGCATTTCTCACTATGTATCTTTCTAAGCTACGTTTTGGTATGAATATCCCTGGTGTATCAACAAAAACTAGTTGCGTCTCGTTTTTCGTGTATATGCCCCTGATTCTAGTCCTGGTAGTCTGGACCTTGTGAGTAACTATAGAGACTTTGCTTCCTACTATCGTGTTCAGCAGAGTGGACTTGCCAACGTTACTGTTTCCGATTAGAGCAACAAAAGCTGAACGGGTTTCAGATTTTTCTTTCATTTGATCCAGGGCGATATCCTTTCTTGGACTTATCAACACAGACAAATTATATGCTTGTATTACTCAAAAAGCTCTAGCCAAACGGACATTCATCCTATTAGATTAATTACTTTTTCTAGATCACTTGGTCTTTCTAGATTGAGTGTTTCTAAAGTTGGATCCATTCTCGCGATCATCTTGCTCAGTACATTGCCCGCTCCGATCTCTATGAATGTTCTGACACCAGCATTTATAGCAAACAGAATGCTTTCCCTCCACCTGATGCAACCTGTCACTTGTTTCACAAGCAGCTCCCTGATTTCAGAAGGGTCATTTATCGGAGTAGCAGTGACATTCGAGACTATTGGCACAGCTGGCGTTCCGATTTCCGCTGTGGAAAGTGCATCACTCACCTGCTGAACAGCAGGCTGCATCAACCTACAATGAAAAGGAGCACTGACGTTTAACCTGATCACATGTTTTATGCCTTTATTTTTCGCATATTTAGTGATTTTCTCTATTTCAGCCGTTTTTCCGCTGACGACCACTTGTTCGTTGCTGTTATCATTCGAGATCTCACAGTCCGCATTTGACTCCACAATGAGATTTTGAACTTCTTCACATGTCACCTTAAGAAGGGCTGCCATACTTCCCTCACCTAATGGAACAGCTTCCTGCATTGCACTGCCTCTGATCTTCAGGACCTTAGCGATTTGGGATGGCGTAGCAGCTCCTGAAGCACATAATGCCGTGTACTCACCCAATGAATGTCCAGCTAGGTATTTAGACACATCAGCAATAGTTTTACCAGATTCCCGTAGTAACGTACGTAGAGCAGCAATGGAAGTAACCATTAGAGCTGGCTGAGTGTTCTCCGTACTTGATAGCAAGGATTCAGGACCTCTGAAAATGATCTCTGACAATTTCATGTTGAGGGCATCATCTACTTCTTCGAAAACCTCCCTAGCAACAGGGAACGCATCATATAACTCTCTTCCCATTCCTACATACTGGGAGCCTTGTCCAGGAAATACTAGCATCTTCATATCAATTGCGAGAGAACCAACCCCATCTAATGTATAAGCCAGGACTCTTCTAGTCAAACTACATCCGATATAGGATAGCGAATTTATGTACCTGCTTCACGAATCTTCTCCAGAATTTTATTTGCTTCCTCCATTTTTTTTTCATCCAAGTCTGGAGATTTAATAAGATTACGATATTCATTTTGTAGATCATTTATCCATAATTGTTTTCTTATTCTGTTCCACAACAGGAGGGCGTTTTCTTTATTGTGAACAGATTCGGGTAATTTGGTATTCTGCACAGCTTCGAAGAGATGTATTCTTTCTACATCTGAACATAGGAACTCTTTCAAGACATCGCTACTAAGTTCAGAAGCAGTATTAAGGAATAGCACAATTGCAGATTGAAGTTTTCTATGAACCGTATCATCGAATTCCAACATAGAAAAATATTCTTCGAACTCGCTGTTCTCGAGGATTTCAGGAAACTTCAAAACAATCTTTAACAGAATAGCCTTTCTATCTGTGCGCACACTAGCTGAGGACACTAATTTTGCAGAATCCTGGTAGGAGTTCACCGAAGCCATTTCACTGGCACGCTTCCCGGATTTAAATTGACTGAAGCGGAGTCCCTTCTTCATCACGAAAATCTGTTGACCGAAGAAGTCTTGAAAGTGCCTTTTTACCTTATAATCTTTTATATTTTTCAAGTAGTTCTGTAACGCTTTTTCAAGTTCTATGAAATCTTCTGGAGAGTCATACGAACGACTGTGAGTAGTCAGATAGAATATTGTATCCGATAGGGATTTTGCATTGTCCAGAATTCTCTGAAACGCTAAATAGTCTTCTTTGACTAGTTCATCAGGGTCTTTACCTGCCGGTAGAAAAGCAAAGTCTATTCTTATATCTAGGACTTCGATGAACTCGCTCATTATGAGTTCTAGTACTCTTCCAGCAGCCTTGATCCCGGCAAGGTCTCCATCAAAACAGAACTGTACCTTTTTTCCCAGTTGGTTGAGAGTCTTAAGATGGTGAGGTGTGATGGAAGTCCCTAGTACTCCAAGGACGTTCTTATATCCGTGTTGATGTAGACTTATTACATCCATGTATCCTTCTACAACCACTAGCGTATCTGATGGAACTTTTGCTGCCTTATCTAGATTGTACAGGACTTCGCTTTTCTTGAAGAAAGGCGTCTCACAGGAATTTATATATTTTGGAACAGAATCATCTTTGATAGCTCTACTTCCGAAGGCAATGACTTTTCCCTGTCTATTATTTATGGGAAAGATTATTCTATTTTTGAAATAACATCTACCACCCTTATCTAACACACCAGATTCCATCATTACGGAGCGTTGGAAGTTACACTTGCCCTTTATGAAAGAATTGATATCAGATGGACAATAACCCAATTTGAACTCAGTAATTACATCTTTTTTCAATCGACTCTCCAGATACGCCCTAGCATTCAGACCGATTTTCGAATGCAAATTATCACAGAACCAATTTCTCAACTGTTCCAGGAAATCCTGCGTTTCAATAAATTTGACTCCCTGAACACTTCTCTTCTCTATTTTGATACCAATGCTTGCTGCTAGTTCCTCAACTGCATCATTGAGATTCAAATGTTTTGTTTCTGAGATAAAATCTATGACATCGCCACTTTTCCCACATCCGAAGCAATAGAAGAACTTCCCACTATCATTAACCGAGAACGAAGGTGTCTTTTCTTCATGAAAAGGACATCTACCTATGAGCCTAGTACCAACCTTCCTGAGCTTGATGGTTCTACCAACAACTTCGGATAGAGGTATTCGTTCTTTTATCAGTTCTATGTATTTTTTCAGCATGGCAGGCGAGATACTTGAATTCGAGGAAACATCATATTCTATCTCCAAGTATCACGAAGGCTAGCGCATAGTCTCCATCATCACTTAGTGAGATCTGGGAATTACGAAGCATCCTACCTTTAAAGTAAATAAATGGTTTTCCTCTACAATTATTCCGTATGGATATCTGTTTTAGCTCTAATCCCATTGCGTGACCGCGAGCTTTTATTATAGCCTCCTTAGCGGCAAATCGTTTCGCAAGGTACGAGATTCTGGTTTTTCCACAGTGAAGCTGAGATTCTTCTATCTCCCATGAATTGAAAAATCTTTTGAGAAATCTTGATTGATAGGATTCCAATATTCTGGAAATGCGCGATACTTGTACTATGTCTGCGCCTATATTTATTTTTTTCTTCATCTATTGAGAATCATTCAAATTCGTAATATCTGTTATAATTGTCTTTATGTGCCTTCACTTTATGAGATGGCAGTTTTACTATAGGTTTTACAGTTGTGTATAGACGCGGACTCAATACTGGTATGAATCGTGTAGATGTTCTACATTTCATCGGATCTTAAGTCCTCGCGACATTTTAATCGAAATATTAACACGTATGAAAAGGTTGATAAACGAAAATACGGAAAATGAAACAAATGACGATTCTTCGGACGTGCGTCATAGAGCAAGAATAACCGCACAACAGCAACAACACCTGGAAGAATTAAAAAAATTACAAGAAAGTTTCGAAGAGAAATCAAAAAGTGAAGCAAGCGGAGCCAACATTGACGTCAGCGAAAATGACGACATAGCAGCTGATCAGAAAGCTGAACAACTCAAACTGGAACGGAGAGTAGAAGTATCAAGGAAGAAGGGTATCCTCAGGATAATTGCCGAAGGCTTCTCGCTCAGTGTAGGAAAGACCGCTTGGAATAAGATCATTTCAGGTCTGAGGGGTCTGTTTGGTGAAAAGTCAGTAGCGGAACTTCTGTTACAAATAAAAGCAGGAAATAAACTGATAAAATCCCTACTCGGGCTTTTAAGGAATAAGGAAAAATTAGCTCTTCAAGTGAGGATCGCTGCCTTACTGAGGGAGCTTAAGCTCAGTGAGAATGCAAGTAGAAGCGCTCTAAACAGAGTCTTATTCATACAGAGCCAACTGATCTCCAATCTCAGTTCAGTGACAAAAGAGAGTCTTGGCAAAGATGCGAAGGCTTTGTTAGGTTATCAGCACCAAGCACTGCATCAGTTTAGGTTCTTAGCCACACAGGTAATAAAGAAGGTCGATGTATCGCATACTGCCACGCAGTCCCAATCTCAAAGCAGGGTATATCCTCTCGACATTTCTCCAACGAGACCCCTTTTCCCTCAGTACTATAATCTCAATGAGCACGCGTCCTACACTCCAGTAACTGACGTCCGGCACGTCAAGTCAATAGATATACTAGCAATCATAAAAAATATAGTGCGGGAGGTCAAAAGTAAGATATCGGAATACTTCAAAGGAGTGGGTGAAACCACGAATGTCTTTATACATTCCCACTCTCATAGAGCTGCTACAGCTAGTGGTATAGATCCCTTCAGTACACGCAATACATCTCATCGACAGCATGTACATGACGGTCATAGTCACAGCCATGGCAGCGGATGTGCTTGTTGCAGCAGTGTTTTGCAGACCCAGCAGTATTTAAGTTTTGCCTATACGCCCTCTGCATCTAAGCTTGGAGGTCCAAGCGATTTGATGTCAGGAGTGCAGTGCTATCCGGTTGCTGCACAAGGAGTTCAAATACAACTCTAAGGGATTTCAATACGGGGAACCGGCTCACATATTTATCAAAACCCCATTCAGGTTTGACTCCAGGTAGATCTACGTGAACTTTGGAGCGTTTCTGGTCGGCACTGCAAGTAGTGATCTAACGCTACGATATTTGAGCTCCACATTTGCTCAGTTTCACTCTGAAGTCTTCATATCCCCTCTCCACGTTATCTGAACCGTCTATTATACTTTTTCCATTAGCCTGCAAAGCAGCGATTATCAGTGCTGCACCTGCTCTGAGGTCATTGGCTCTCAGCCCCTTCGATGGATTCAAATGTCTGCTTCCAACTATGGAAATACAATCCGGACCCATCGATTCTATCTGGGCACCCATTTTTTTTAACTCAGGAACGTGAGTGAATCTGTTCTCGAATATCGTCTCACGGATTATAGAGCGTCCTTCCGCAAATGATAGGAGAGTCGTAAGTTGAGGCTGAACATCAGTAGGTAAACCCGGATAAACATCTGTAGCAACCTCTAATGGTCGAATTTTCCCAATTTTTTCCACGATTATGTAATCCTCACTAGATTCAATTCTTACCGACTCCGTCTTAAGGATCTGCTCTAGAAGACACGTCATCTGCGATACATCTACGTTACGCAGTACAATCCTACCACCAACGACAGCACTCATTATCATGTACGTAGAGGCTTCTATACGATCCGGAATTACCTTATGAGTGATACCTTTCAGTCTAGAAACAGGATTTATTTTCAATTTCCTATCACCAATCCAATATATTTTCGCACCTATGCCGTTGAGAAATGAGATCAAATCATTGATCTCAGGTTCCGTGGAGGCATTGGATATGGTTGTAGTACCCTCTGATAAAACTGCAGCCATGATTGCGTTCTGAGTAGCACCGACGCTCACACGTGGAAACTCAATATCTGCACCATGAAGTGAGGTTGCTGTCAAAGTGACTTTTTCTGATTCTATCTCTGTTTTTGCACCCATTTTTTCGAATGCGGAAATGTGAAAATCGATTGGCCTACGACCTATAGCACATCCACCGGGAAAATACATCGATATCTTTCCCTTTCTAGCAAGAGTCGGTCCCATGGCAAGACAGGAGGCTCTTATCCATATATGAAGAGATTTATCTACACTCCTTTCTTCGAACTTATCATCTGGAATAATCCTCAGGGTATTTTCCTCTATGAAATCACATCTTTTACCCAGAGATGAAACCACCATGATCATATTGGAAACATCCCTAATAGCTGGTATTCCCTTTAAGACGACTTCTTCATCGGTCAGAAGCGACGCCGCTATTATCGGTAGAGACGAATTCTTCGATCCTGATATTGTAATCTCCCCGTTTAGCTCAAGACCACCCTTGATAAAAATTTTACTCATTAGATAAATTCTATCGTCAAAGAGTACAGCACAATATTGCTTCGTGGACACATATTTTCTCTGAGCATGGATACCATACAGATGTATCGACACAAAGACAAAACTCGTTATCGACTACTTCACAATAGGAAGCGTTATGCCACCCTGTTTCATGTATTTTCCACCTGAGTCGCTATACGAAGTCATACACTCACTCTCACCCTTCAAGAAAATAAGCTGACATATACCTTCATTTGCATAAATCTTAGCAGGTAGCGGCGTCGTATTAGAGAATTCCAATGTCACAAACCCTTCCCATCCAGGCTCCAGTGGTGTGACGTTTACAACGATCCCACAGCGGGCATATGTAGACTTACCTAGGCATATAACTATGACGTCTCTAGGTATTCTGAAGTACTCGACTGTACATCCAAGCATGAAACCATTTGGGGGAATTATACAAAAATCACCAGTTTTTTCTACTAGATGTGACTCATCAAAATTTTTCGGGTCAACTTGAGAAACTGAAAGGTTTGTGAAGATCTTAAACTTATTAGATACTCTAGCATCGTACCCATAGGACGAAAGACCATAAGAGATAACACCACTCGAAACCTTAGAAGAAACAAATGGCTCTATCATCCCCGATTCCAAAGCCTTGGATTTTATCCACTGATCGGACATTACAGGCATCGTTAACTCTCAACTTCTTCACATTAATCCTATCAGGTTATACAGTAATAAGGACAAAACTACCACACTAAAATCAACCTAAAACAAAGATCATAAATGTTTGAGTCTTCAAAAAAACCTGCCCCATTGTCCTTGCATCCCTTCACTGGATGATACTTTTATTAAAATCTAAGTTCCTCATTCTAAAGAATCAAAAAACATATTACAATTGGTGATTTCAAGGATACTGTTAAATATGTAAATGGTTGAAAGAGCTCAAATCTACGAAGAATTATGTAAACCGTTCCCTAACTCTGAAGTGGTTCATGAGAGAGGAAAACTCTTCCCTGAAATTGAGGTCCGTATGAGGAAGATCAATCTCTCAAACGGCGAGAGCCTTACGGTCTACGATACACTTGGTCAAATCATGAAAGTCACAGTGGAGGAAGGATTACCAAAGCTGAGAAAATCCTGGATTGAAAATAGAGAAGACACAATACATTACGAGAGGAAATCGATCAACATAATAGATCACTGTTTGACACACTACAACGAACATAAACTGAAGTCTGATTCTTTTATGAACTCCCCGGAAAAGGTTCTTACAGGTAAAAACGGTAGAAGACCAACACAATTGTACTACGCAAAAAAAGGAATAATCACCCCAGAAATGGAGTACGCGGCTATACGCGAGAATTGTGGCAGAACAAATGGCAGAGTAACAGCGGAATTCGTAAGAGACGAAATAGCGAGCGGCAGAGCTATCATCCCATGCAATATCAACCATCCGGAAAGTGAACCGATGGTTATAGGTAAGAACTTCTTGGTTAAGGTCAATGCAAATATAGGAAAATCTTCAGTTACATCTGGTATTAAAGACGAATTGTATAAGATGCTCTGGGCATGCAAATGGGGTGCTGATACAGTTATGGATCTATCTACTGGTGAGAACCTACATAATGTCAGGGAGTGGATAGTCAGGAACTCGCTTGTTCCGGTTGGAACTGTTCCAATTTATCAAGCATTGGAGAAAGTAAAAGGTAACGTAGAAAAGCTAACCTGGGAAATATATAGAGATACACTCATCGAGCAGGCCGAACAGGGAGTTGATTATTTCACGATACACGCAGGTCTACTAAAGAATTACATTCAATTGACCTTTGATAGGGTTACAGGAATTGTTTCCAGAGGGGCGGAATCATCGCGAAGTGGATGATGATACATAAAAAAGAGAACTTCTTATACACGAATTTCGATGAGATATGTAAAATAATGTCTAGGTATGATGTTTCCTTTTCCCTAGGAGATGGTTTGAGACCAGGCTGTATAAATGATGCAAATGATAAAGCACAGTTCGCTGAACTAAGAACTTTAGGGGAACTCACCCTAATAGCTCATGAACATGACTGCCAGGTCATGGTTGAGGGACCAGGACATATACCTCTACACAAAGTCAGGGAGAATATGGAAAGGCACGCCGAATATTGTTATGGAGTTCCTTTTTATACACTAGGTCCATTGGTGACAGATATCGCTCCGGGTTATGACCATATAACAAGTGCTATTGGAGCTACTAATATCGCATATTATGGAACAGCACTTTTATGTTACGTCACCCCGAAGGAGCACCTAGGACTCCCTAATGTAGACGACGTCAGAGACGGGATGATAGCATATAAAATCGCTGCACATGCAGCAGATCTAGCAAAAGGAAATGAAAATTCCGTTGCCAGGGACAATGCTCTCTCAAAAGCCAGATTTGATTTCAGATGGGAAGATCAATTTAATTTGTCCCTGGATCCATTTAGAGCAAGAGAATTTCATGATGAAACATTACCGGGAAGTGGTTCAAAAAAAGCACATTACTGTTCTATGTGTGGACCAAAATTCTGCCCTATGGAGCTGATGAACGATGTAAAAAAGATAGCTAAAAAAAATGAACCAGTAGACGGCACATTGTCAGTTTGATAATTGTTCGTGTTATAGTCTCTACAGAATCCGCATGTTAGAATGGTGTATCTTCTTCCTAACTTTATTGGGTACAGATGAAGCGCATTGGTATATTCGGTGGCGGTCAGTTAGGAAAAATGATTGCTATTGCAGCACATAGTCTTGGCTTCAGAGCATTTGTTTTCGCGGAGACTGATGACTGTCCAGCCGTAAATGTTGTCAAAGACTACATTATCGCACCGTTCACAGATAAGTCAGCGCTATTACACTTCGCGGAATCGGTAGATGTAATAACATTCGAATCGGAAAATGTACCCAGTTATACACTCAATCTTTTTCACGAAAAGTTCAAAAACCAAAATATCCGCGCAATTGAAATATCGCAAAATAGACTATTAGAAAAGGATTTTTTAAAACAAAACCAGATTCCTACAACACCGTATTGGCCAATAGCACAAATCGGAGATTTGGAAGATCTTGAGTTTCCCATAATCCTGAAGACTACACGTGGAGGCTACGATGGAAGAGGTCAATTCCTATTAAAGAATCGAGAAGAGTATGAGAGTAAAGTCCCGTCTTTAGAATTTCCACTCATAGCAGAAAAGTTGGTTGATATAAAGAAGGAATTTTCTATAATAGTCGCAAGAAATGAAACAGGGAAAATCCATTTTCCCATTGCGGAGAACGTACACTCCAATGGCATTTTGCGAACCTCCAAAGTCCCGGCGAAACTATCACCTACTCTTTCTGATGAGGTAGTGAAAATAGGATTACAGATATCAGATCTACTAAATATAAAAGGCCTGATATGTATAGAGTTCTTTCTTGATCACATGGACAGGCTGATGGTGAATGAACTAGCCCCAAGACCACACAATTCCGGACATTGGAGTATGGACTGCTGTGATATTGATCAGTTCGAGGAATTAGTTCTCGCGATTACGGATAACAGATTAAAACAACCAAACCTAATTCTCCCATGCATAATGAAGAACGTCCTGGGCGAAGAGATAAGTCTGTGGAGCGATATGATCGCTGAAAAAAATCTTAGATTTTACAACTATGGAAAGGACGAGGCAAGGCCCGAAAGAAAGATGGGACACTTTAACATACTCCTATCATGAAGTGACCTGTTTAAAGAGAGCTTAATACCTGTCCATATGGGAGATAATATAGATTCCGACGCTTCAAAATTATTCCTTTGTCTTTTACAGGACTAAGGACAAGAGCTTCTAAAAGAACTAGTCAGGAAAAACTCAATTGGTTATAGCCTTCACTAGCTCATCTCCTAGTTTTTTTAGTTCATTATAATTATAACCTCCATCCTCCATGATCACTATCCCAGGATGAATAGCATATACTTTCATACCTTTGCTACTCATGTAGTCATCAACCATTTGCGTCAACTGAAACAGACACTTTTTTGAAAACAAATAGGAAAAATATTTATTACTACTTTTCCTATTTATAAGCTTATCGATGATATTTATAATCTTTCCATTTTTTGGCTCACGCTTTGAGAAGTGCCTCATTAGCGATAGTGGCACTCTTACGTGGATTTTATAATAGACATCAAATAACCGCTCTACATCAGACCCAAAATTGTCCTGTAAAAAGAATGAGGCGTTATTAACAAGTAGACAAAGATGAGGAAAAATCTGGAAAGAATATTCAATAATTTTAGACAGGTCGTTGGAAGCAAGAAAATCCTCCTGGTAGAGCTCGACAGATATACCATAATCATTTCTAAGTTTCTCTCTAAGCGAAAAAGCATCTTCGCAAGACCTGTTGTAGTGTATGACGATGTCATAACCATGCATTGCCAATACATTTGCAATGTATGCACCCAATCGCTTGGCCGATCCAGTTATCAAAGCTGCTTTTCTCATGAATGCGACACACTACATAAAATTCTGCTTCTTCAAAATGACAAGTACAAATAGAATTTCCTATCCTGATGAGGAATGTATTCGTGGAACAAAAATACTCTACAGAAGAATTCTTAGGTTTTTTTATGACTCCTTTAAATTCTATTTCCGACAAAGAAAATTGTGAAGTGTAGTTATATAAACGTCATAGCAGATAGGCTGGTTGCCTGTCTAAATTGGAAAATCAATAGACTAATCATCAATATCCCTCCAAGACACATGAAATCACTTTTAACAAGCGTTATATTCCCAGCATTTGTACTCGCGAAAGATCCGGCTAAAGGAATAATAGTGGCAAGTTATTCTAATTCTCTGAGCACAAAGCACTCGCTCGACACAAGATTTTTGATGTCCTCCGAATGGTACAGGAATAAGTTTCATGGGACAGTTATATCACCTTACCAGAACATTAAGAACAAATTTCTTACAACTAAATTAGGTTTTCGTTTTGCAACTTCGATCTCTGGTACGCTGACAGGCGAAGGAGCAGACATAATCATAGCAGACGATCCGATAAACGCATTGCAAGCAAACAGCAAGACTTTCAGAGATAAGGTGAAGATGTGGTTCGTCAACACATTCATGACAAGACTGAAGCATAGAAGAAAAAGTATAGTCAGTAAATAGTCATGCAGAGACTGAATGAGGATGACTTATGTGGTCATCTGAAAAATACTTCAGGAGAGTGGCATATTCTTTCTCTTCCACTAGTGGCTGAAAAGCCTGAGACCTTCATTTTATTGAACTCAAAGAAGGTCCTTTAATAGAAGAAAGGAGATGAGAATACTAAACAAAACTTACTTCACTATGGAAGAGGTAAACAAAGTGAAAACGGAAGTAGGAATACATGTATTTTCAGCACAGTACCAGCAGAATCCTATTTCAAATGAAAATGCAATAATAAAAAACATTGGATAAAAAGATACGTGAATATAAACGAGATAAGGGATGTTCTACACATATCTCAGAGCTGGGACACAGCAATCTCCGAGAATAATAGGAGTGATTATACAGTATGTATTACTTTTATGAGATCAAAGACATCTTTTTACGTCTTGGACATATTTAGAAAAAAAATAAGTTATCCAGAACTAAAAAAGGCAATTGTTGAAAACGCAAAAAATGGAGAGCAGATAACATCATAATTGAGAATAAATCAAGTGGTCAGACGTTAATTCAAGATTTAAACAACTCCGTTATTTTACCTATAATCGCAATCACTCTAACTAAGAAGAAGATAGAAAGATTGTATGGTGTAATCTCAATAATTGAATCCGGAAAGCTCTATTTACCGACTTCTAGTGAGTGGTTGCAAGACTTCGAATCAGAGATTTTTCATTTTCTGATTCAATCCATGATGACCAAATTGATAGTCTTACACAATACTTAAATTACGAAATTGCAAGAAATTATTCTCAATTAAATATAAGATTCCTGTAAAAAATCATTGTTGATAAATGTGTTCAAAAGCTGTTTATACACTGTTTAGTATCTCTTAAAATCAAAGATAAAAAATTACTGGATCCAAAAGGAGGTTATTTATCAAAGTTTTTTTAACAAAATTTGTTGTTTATAAGTATAAATTTGAGTTTTGTTAAAATGTTCAGCACAGAAGAATTTTTATAAGATGGAATAACTGAGTAAAATGACTATTCTTCTGGTTTTCTAATAAATACGTATTCCAAGATTTATAAAAATATGTGACATAGATTATGTGGAAAAGGATGTGAATAATTTTTTGTAAACATTTTCAGTTACAATACACAACATACACAAACAAGATATAAGAATTATTTCTTATACTTACTACTCTAGAACTAGAGTTGGAGTTATCTATATAAACCGAGTAGAAACGGAACAACTTTCCATGATAAAAGTACTCAAGAGATCTTAAAATTTTACTATTG